>DODI01000403.1:0-13607 GCA_003509045.1 Planctomycetota bacterium
TCCGTAGTTCATCTCGATGGTAGGCGTGGTGACTTCGAGGAAACCGCTCTCATCGAGAAAGGACCGCATTGCGCTGATGATCTGTGCCCGCTGCACCATCTTCTGGCGCGCTGACGGATCGGTGGTCCAGTGCAGGTAGCGCTCGCGGTAGAGTGTCTCCGGGTCAGCCAGCTTGTTCCAGTCCTGGTCATCCTTGCTCTTGGGGATCGGCACCCGCACCACGGTCTTGGCCAGCATCTCGAGGCTGCCTGCATGGATCGAGAGCTCTCCCATCCTGGTCACGAAGACGGTTCCGCTGATTCCAAGCCAGTCGCCGAGATCCAGTCCATGGCGGATGAGAGCCCAGGTTTTCTCATCGAATTCGTTTTTGCGGAGCATGACCTGGATCCGGCCATCTAGATCACCCAGATCGATGAAGATCATCTTTCCCTTGCCTCTGTAGGCGAGGAGCCTTCCCGCTACGCGGACGTCCTTGTCCATCAGCTGCTCCTCGTTCTCCCTGATTTCGAGGAGGCTGTGGGTCCGGTCGTAGGAATAGGGGTAGAGCTCGAGCCCCTCTGCAAGGAGCTCTTCTCGTTTTTTCAGTAGATCGGGATCAAAGGGCATTTTCTGGGACCTGTATAGTCAGCGGGGAACACTTGCAAGTGCTTGAAAATACAGCACCTGCGAAGCCGGCGCAAGCGGCCTGCTGAATTCGCGAGACCATCCGCGAACTTAATTGGCTGGAGGCAGCTCGTCATAAGAGCGGTAGATGGTTTTCCAGATGAGATAGCCGTTGACCATGTCCGCGTCGAGGGCTGGATTACCGCTTCCCGCGCCCCGGTCGCCGCCGAACTTGGTGCCGAAGAAGCAGCCGGTTCCGTGCCGGCCATCGTCAATTCTTGTCCGGAGCACCTGCTCGATAAAGTTCTCGGTTGCTGATTTGTCCCGTGAATCGATGCAGGCGACGATTCCGATCCTGCTGTTGATCAGCTCGATGGCTTCCCTCATGTCCTCCACAGCGCGGATGACGCCGGCTGGCCCGAAGGCTTCCTGGCTGTAGAGTGGGTTGTTCTCGTCGACCCCGGTGAGCAACGTAAACGGGAAATAATTCCCGTTCTGGGCGAGCCCATCAGGTAGCTGCGCCTGGTAGAGAAGCTCGGCGCCATGTTCGATGGAAGATTCTACCAGCGCGGCAAGCCGGTCCCGCTGGTCTTCGCTCACCAGCGGAGGACAACTCCAGCTGTCGGCATCGGTGTCGGCCGCTGTGATCTCCTCGCTTCCTCCAGGGCCATGAACAACCCCGGGAGCGAGCTCGAGAACGCGGGCGGTGAACTCAGGCTCTACCTTGCTGTCGACCAGGGCCTCCTGGATCGAGCTGCAGCGCTGGCCTGAGGTGATCGTTTTTCCGTAGACGAAATTGCGCGCGGCGCGTTCGATATCGGCGTCTTCGTGTACGTAGAAGAAGTTGATGCCGGCGACCTCTTTCATGACGCGCTTGCCTAAGCCTGACGCGGTAGAGTCGACCCGGTCTCCAACCGTCTTCGAGCCGGTGAATGAGATGGTCTGTACTGCCGGCTCTCGAATGAGCGCGTCACCCGTTTGGGCATCTCCGTGAACCAGGTTCAGGATGCCTGCGGGAAGCTCCAGCCCGGTCGCCTCGGCTTCCTGCGCCAGGGCGCATTCTATCAGCGCGCAGATAGCCTGGGAGCATTCAGGGACCAGGTGGGAAGGCTTCCACACAACCGTACAGCCTGAGATGATTGCTGACAGGACCTGCGCCAGCGGGATCGCAAGCGGGAAGTTGAAGGGGGTAATGATGGCGGCGACCCCTCTGGGCGCCAGGCGGCTTTCCATGCTGAGGCCCGGCGTGAGCTTCTGGTAGGTGACGCCTTTGATGCTGGTACCCTGGGGGGCGACAGCCTCACAGACTCCAACCGCTTCGATGAAGTCGAGCCTGCTGTCGAAGAAGCTCTTGCCCATTTCTTTTGTCATCACACCGACAAAAAAATCTTCGTTATCCTTGAGCATCCCGGTCAGGCGATAGGCGGCCTTGGTGCGGAAGTCGCCGGTTGAAAAACGCCAGGTATTGAAGGCCGAGCTGGCGTGGGCTGCCGCTTCGGCCACATCCTGCGGCGAGCATTCCGGAACCTTTCCCCAGGTGACGGAGCGATTCGCCGGGTCGCAATTGTCGTAGGTCTGTTTCCAATCGCCGTCGACCCACTCACCTCCGATATAGGGCATGTAGACCTCGGCAGAGGTCTTTCGGGCCGTGAGGTCCAGGGTTGTTGGGTTTGCTGAAACGGGGGTCATTTTCCCTCCCTCTGATTCGTTCCCCTCGCCCGGAGGGGATCTCATTCAATTGAGATAGAGCAAGTGGTCATACCGAGAGGTTCGCTGACATCTCCCGAGTCGCTGCCGGCAACTTCGAGCGCGGTGAGAGTCTCCTTGCCTTCCACTACTTCACCGAAAACGGTGTGGTGTCCATCGAGGTGGGGGGTGGCGACAAAGGTCAGGAAAAACTGGCTGCCGTCGGTTCCCGGGCCGGCGTTGGCCATGCTGAGCAGTCCCGGCCTGTCGTGCCGCGCCTCGGGGGAGAGCTCTCCATCGTATTGAAAGCCGGGGCCTCCAGTCCCGCGCCCCTCGGGGCAGCCGCCCTGGGCCATGAAACCCTTGATGACCCGGTGGAAGGACAGGTCATCATAGAAGCCGAGAGTGGTGAGATAGATCGTGCTGGAGACGTGTTGCGGGGCGATGTGAGGCCAGAGCTTGATCTTCAGGGAGCCCTTGTTGGTCTCGACCTCCCAGTAATAGTTCCTGTCTGCGTCAAAGGGAAGCCGTGGCGGGGCGGGAAGCTTTGTTTTCCAGCCGCCAGCTGATGTGTCGATGCCGCTGGACTCGATAAATTCCCGGCAGCTTGAGAGAGTTTCGTTTTGTTCGTTCATGGCGTTTTCCTGGCTCTGCTATCTGGTTTCGATGAAAGATTTGTTGATCAGAATTTCTTCAGTCGGCGTTCCGTCCTTTGAACCGGCGTTCTGGATGAAGGTAAGGGCTTGGAAGCCTTCGACCAGCTTGCCGAAGATGGTGTGGAGGTTGTCGAGCCAGGGCGTGGGGACAAAGGTCAGAAAGAACTGGCTGCCATCGGTATCGGTTCCGGGGCCCACGTTTGCCATGCTCAGGAGTCCGGGGAGGGAGTGTTTGAGCGATTTGTCGATGAATTCTCCAGAATACTGATAGCCTGGATTTCCCTTCCCGGTGCCTATCGGATCGCCGCCCTGCGCCATGAAGCCCGGTATGATCCGGTGAAATTTCAGGCCATCGTAGAAGCCCAGCCTGGCGAGGTAGATCGTGCTGGAGACGTGCATCGGCGCGTTTGCCGGCATCAACTCGACCTTCAGCCGCCCCTTTCCCGTCTGGAGGATCCAGTAGTATTTACGCTTCGGGTCAAAAGTGAGCTTGGGCGGCTGGGGCAGGCTTGTCTTCCACCCGGGCTGGGTCTTGTCGATCTTCTGTTGGGAGATGAATGCATCGATCTCAGTGATCGCAGAATCCGGGGTCGGCGCGGGAGCGGAGCCCGATTCGCAGCCGCTGAGAGCCGGCGCGAGGAGAAGGATCAGGAGACAATAGGTTTTCATGAGGCAGGTTCCAGGTTTGAAGGGTGGTCGCCCGGAAGCTCTTTCCGGCTAAAGAGGAGCATATTCTTCTCGGGTGAAAGGGGCAAGGGGGAAGCTTCAGTCCCAGCTCCACTCGAGCAGAGAATCGAGCACCCTGTCGGCCTTGGAGAGCTCGGCCGCGGCATAGGAGTTGGTCACGGCAACGCATTGCATGCCGGCGCTCTTGGCGGCCTCGATGCCGCGGAAGCTGTCTTCGAAGGTAAGGCAGGTTCCAGGGGCCAGGCCGCCGTCTTCGCCTTCCCTCAGGAGCTCGAGTCCCTTGAGGAAGCACTCCGGGTCCGGCTTGCTCTTGTCGACGTCATCGCCGCAGACAAAGGCGGGAAATCTTTCATCCAGTCCATGCCTTCGGAGCACGGTGAGTATGTCCCTTCTTCTCCCGCCGCTGGCGATCGTATAGGGGAGACCGGCTGGAATGGAATCAAGCAGTTCTCTGACACCTTCAAAGAGCTCGATCTTCTCCGCTTCTTCGAGATAGAGCGCTGATTTTCGGTCGACAAGCTCTTCGACCAGGTCAGGTTCTATGGCGCGGCCGACCTTGCGGAAGGCTTTCCTGAAGGAAGCCCTGTCGTGGATTCCAGTGAAATCGGCTTGTTCGGTCCCCGGCGGCAGGAGGACATCGTTCTCGGCGAGTACCTTGAGGAAGGTTTCGAAGTGGAGGGGCTCTGTATTTGCCAGGAGTCCATCAAAGTCAAAGAGGACGGAGCGGATCCCCGTCATCAGAGGCCCTCTGACTCGGAGATTTTCTGCCATGCTTCCTCTACGGTCTCGACAAATATGAACAGATCAAGATCTTCCGGCGAGATCATTCCCTCGGCCACCAACTGCTCAAAATTCACGATGCTTCGCCAGTACTTCTCTCCGAATAGGATGATCGGTAAGGGCTGGATTTTCCCGGTCTGCACCAGGGTCAGGGCTTCGAAGAGTTCATCCATGGTGCCAAAGCCGCCCGGAAAGGCGACCAGGACGGCCGCGCGCATCAGGAAGTGCATCTTACGGATGGCGAAATAGTGAAACTGGAAGCAGAGATCGGGGGAAATGTAGGAATTCGGTGCCTGTTCATGGGGCAGGACGATATTGAGCCCTATGCTCTTGGCGGAGACGTCGTGCGCTCCCAGGTTGCCGGCCTCCATGATGCCCGGGCCGCCTCCGGTGATGACAACCAGATCCAGGTGGCTGTCTTCCTGGCTGTGCTGCGATACGACCTGCGCAAGCTCTCGCGCCTGCTCGTAGTAAACGGCCTTGGCCGCGACATTGCGGGCAATCTCCGCCTGCATCTGGAGCTTCTCGTCTTCCGGATTCTCCGCGAGGGCGGCCTCCGCCTGGGCGACCTTCATATCTCCAGTTTCCCGGTCGGGAATCCTGGCGCTGCCGAAGATGACCACGGTTGAGCGGATATTCTGCTCCTGCTGGATGAGCTCTGGTTTCAGCAATTCCAGCTGCAGCCTGACGGGCCGCAACTCTTCGCGCAGCATGAAGTCCTCATCCAGGAAGGAGAGCCGGTAGGCATGGGATCGTGTCTGCGGAATGTCCTGGGAGGATTTGGAGGCCTCGGCATCGTGTCGAGCGGTAGGGAAGGGATCTTTTTCGGGTGGAATAAGCATGAGAGGGTCCGTTTGTCAGTCTTTTTTCTGGTCAACAAGATCGATGATATAAGCGGCCCGGGCGCCGTAGTCGCCATCGGGATCCAGGGCGAGAACCATGCGCAGATCGGCAAGCGCCTCGCCGTCGCGGTCGAGCACCGAGTAAGCATAGCTTCTGAGGAAGAAGGCCTCGAGCATACCGGGGTCTTTTTTCTCCTGTCCGGTATACGCTGTCAGGGTTTGGATGGCTCCCTGGTAGTCTTTTTTCCCCAGCAGGATTTTAGCCAGGGGCAGGTGGGCTCTGCGGAAGCTGTCGCCGGCTTTTTCCGCTCCCAGGGCCAGGACCTGGTCATAGAGCTTGCGCGCGGCGGCCGGATGGCCGCCAGCCTTCTTGAGGTCGGCAATTTCGAGGAGGATGGATGCATCGCCCGGGTTTTTCTGAAGAGCATCCGCAAGGATGGTCTCGGCCCGGCCCTCATCCCCGGAGGCAAAGACGGCTCTTGCCCAGGCTCGGATCGCGCCAAGGTCGGCCGGGTTCTTTTTCACTGCCTTCTCGAGTTCCTCCAGGGAGCTCGTCGTCTTGATGGCCTGGCGTAATTCACCAAGGAACTTCTCGGCGGGACGGAATCCGCTCAGGCGTTGAAGTTCCTTCTCATTCGGGCTGAGGAGCAGGATGGTCGGAAGGCCCTTGACCGCGAACTTTGCCGCGAGCTTAGGCTCGTGGTCTGTGTCGATCCGGACGGGAACAAAGAGCTTCTCTACGAGCTGGATGACCTGGCCGTTGCCGAAAGTCTCCCGGTCAAGCTTCTTGCACCATCCGCACCAGTCGGCCTCAAAATCTATGAGCAGGGGCCTTGTGGTACTCCTGGACTCCTCCAGGGCCTTGGCGTAGCTCTCTCTCCAACGGATCGAGCGAGCCGCCTTCTTGTCAGCGTCCGCCGGATCCTGGGCCGGGGCTGAAGCGGTGACCGCCAGGAACATCAGTGTATAGATTGTAGCTTTCATGATTTCAGATTATGGCCGCTGGTTGTCATTTTGTCAGCCTTGCGTTGGCCCAGTCGGCGTGATCTCCGAGATCGAGCTGATCGGATCCGTAATCCACCAGCAGGGTCAGCTTCCTGGATCCGGAGACCGAAAATGATATTGGCAGGGGAGCCCTGTTGGAATCAAAGTTTTCACGTAGGAGCTCTTTCCCATCGGCTGACACTACAAATGTCACCGAACCCTTTCCGCGGGAGGAGTCATCTAGTCCTATGATGGCGGCGAAGGTCGTGTAGCCGCCATTGAGAGCGTATTCAAGAGCAGTACGAGAATGTACACCGAGACCCCTTCGGTAGGTTCTTCCCTTCAGGCGGAGGGGCGCTCCACTTACGCTGAGGTCTTTGCGATAGGGGAAGCCTCTGCCCAGGACGGCTGTCTCCTTGACCTTGTCGGGCTCGATGCTTGAGAGGAAGACGATCTTGTCGCTGGCGGGGAGAATCCTCGAGAGGGAAGAGAACGGAATCTTCTGCACTTCCTGCGGCGGCGAGAGGGGCAACCGGAAGAGAAGGAAGGTCTCCTCTTTCGTCCTCTCGATCCCCAGCAGGTAGGCCGGCAGCCGGCCCTGGCCGGGAATTTCCAGGCGAGCCGGAGGATCTGTCTCTTTTCTGCTTGCCGCAATCGGGGCGAGGATGACGCCATGGACCAACTGGCGTCGAACCCGGCTCTTCTTGTCGGCAATCTCAACCTGGAGGTAGTCCTTGTCGAGTCCGCGAAAGACCCCGGACGCGCTGAGGAGGCCGGCTCTTCTGAGAATAAAAACATCCTGCTGTGGCGGGGGAGCCTCGAGAGTTTTTTCGAACACCGGGTCGTCAGGGTATTCTTCCCTGAGCCTGAAGCCTGCCAGGGAGGCGAGCCGTCCTGTTACCGGGGAGAATTTTTCACCCAGGCTGATGGTGGCTACAGGTCCGCCCGCTTCGTTGCCGATCTTTGTGACCCGCCCGAGAATTTTCTCTCCGCTGCCGAAAGCCACAATGGCTCCGGTAGAGAAGTCGGGCTCTTTGCCGGGAGGGGTGGAGCCGATGCGAATCTCGTGAATCTCGTAAAGAGGGATGGGGTCAGGGTTGCCGTGAAGAGAGAGCTCCGATTCGGAGAGGTTCTCAAGCTTGCCCTCGATGTTTCTTCCATCGGCAAAGGCGATCTGGACGATAGCGGCGGGGCGAGGCTTTATTGGCGGGTCCTCCGCCTCCATGGAGGAGGCGAATGAATAAAGGACCGCAAACGCCAGGAGCGTAAGGTTTACGGGCGACCCGCGTCTCCCGGCTGCCTGGAGGGACAAATCAGGGTTCCTTTGAGAGGGCTTCGTAATATTCTTTAAGAAGCTTTTCGTAGCGGGGGGGGAGCTTGCCGCCGAAGCTCTTCAAGGCACGGGAGGCATCCCTGTCCTTGAGAAGTCCCCAGATGGAGCCCTTGCTTTTCTTCGCGATGTTGCGGAGGTTGACAACGCCCTCGCCTCCCTCAGGCAGCTTGGACATCTTCGCCGGGTTGGCACTTTTTTGACTCCCTCCCGGGGGGCCGTTGCCGCAGCCGCTTCAGCCGCCCTTGCCGCAATCGGGACAGGTCTGTCGTTCAACAGCCTCCTGCAATTCGATGAGCTTGTCGAGGGCGGTGACGATGCCGCGTTCCTGTTTCTGGGTGGGGGCCTCGCCGGTAACTTCCTTTGAGATGAGCTTTTCGACCCGGTTCATCCAGCCGGCCACCGTCTGCAGAGGCTTGCCGTTCTCGTCCTTCAATTGCCCCAGCCGGGTCTCGGCCCGCTTCTTGATGGCATCCGGAAGGTTTTTATAATCAGTCAGCAGCAGGGCGTATTGGGAGAATTCGAGCAGTGATTCCCCGAGCCCGTTGAAGGAAAGAGCGATCAGTTCACAGACCCGGTAGTCAGCCAGGAGCAGGGTTCTGGCCTGGTGTGTGAGTAGATTGCAGCTCTCGATGACCTTCGCATACCGTTTGCCACGGAAATCGATTTCGGCCTGGAGCAACTGAGCGTAGGCACGGAGATAGGGGTTCGGACGATCGCCAAGCGCCTTGTCGTCGATCTTCCCTAAAAGGGCGAGGGCTTCGCTATCGGCGGTACTCTCAAACGCCTTGCAGGCCTTGTCGTAGCCGGCGTAGAGCTCGCGCAGGCTGTTCTGGATAAAGTCGGAGCTGTCGAGATCAGCGGCAAGCTCTGGAGAGAAATCGCGCAGAGCCGATCCGATCTCGTATTCAAGAACCATGGCCCGATACCTGGTCGGATCAAGTTTCATGGTCTTGACCAGGTGCTGGATAAAAATCTCCGTTTTGTCCCGGCTGGTGAAGTCGCTGGGATGCTGCGCAACCAGGACGCCGCCAGACACTGACACCAGCAGCGCCAGGGTTATGAAACGGAGCAGTTTTTCAGGAGACATGTTTTCACCGGAAAAAATCAGCCGTGAAGGCCTCGAAACATTTGAACAGGTCTATTGTTGTACTGGGAAGCATAAGGTCAAAGAAAAAGCATGAGAAGAGCTCCAGGGACGCCTCCAGGCGGTCTATTGCCCGATCGAGCGGGCAATCCTGCGCAAAAGCTTCTCAACTTCCTTCTGCTTACGGCCGATCTCCCGAAGATGGGATCGGGCCTCGTTTGACAGATCAACTGATTTCCGAGAGGTGTCAAACCTGCTGGTTCTCCTGTTGATCCTGAGTTGGAGAGCGCGAACCATCTTCAGCTCAGCTGACTTGGCCAGGAGGGGCGCGGAGCTGTTCTGATTTTTCTTTTCTCTTCCCTTGTTGGGGCTTGGCGGCGGCGGTTTCTTCGCGGCTTCCTCTAGTGCCGCGAGAACCTCGCTGACTGTGTCCTCGATGTCTTTCTGAATCATCCTGGTTGAATCACCCGTCTGAAGGTTGTCGAGGAGCCCGCCGGTCTGCTCGAGGTCCGCCTTGAGCTCGACCACGATCTCCGGGAAGACAAGGGTGGTTCCGTCCTCGCTCAGCACATCGAGAACATCGTCGCAGACGGTCGAGAGCCTCAGCTCCGAGGCGGCGAGGCGCTTGGCCAGTTGGCGGTCCTTGATGTCGATTTCGGGCGGTTTTCCTCCAGCGGCCAGGTTCAGGGCGCGGAGCTTCAGGTCGAGCGACCTGGTGGAGCTGGTGGCTGATTTCTGCTGGGCGAGCATGTAGGTGAATTTTTCCTTCAGGTAGGCGATGAGCTGGTTCCTGAAGGCCTCCTGGAGCGCCTCGAGGGTGTCCTCAACTTTTTCACGTCCCTTCTCGAGCTCCTCGACAGCCTCCTCCTGTTGGCCCGCGGCCTTGCCTGCCTTTGCCCCGGAGAGGCTCTCGGATGCGCTCGACATCTTTTCAGAGGCCTTGGCGACATCTCCTTTCCCCGGGATTCCTCCCTCGGGAGCGAAAATTCCGGGCACTCGCTTGGAAAGTTTTTCCAGCAGGTCCTGGGTCTTCTGCTTCGTTCCATCCTGTTCTTTTTTCAGCGAGGGGAAGTCGCGGTTATTCCTGCTCTCCTCGAGCTCCTGGCGGGAAGCCCCGGCAGCCTCCTCGAGTGCTTTACGAGCCTCAGCGGCCTTGGCGGAGGCCTGGGCCTTGCCGTCCGGCCCCTTGCCCGCCAGCGCGGCCTCAGCGCTCTTCATGGCCTCGATGGCCTGCTTCATCTTGTCCTGGTCGAGGATCTTGCCGGCCTCGGCCGGCTGCCGCTCATGCTTTTCTTCATCTTCATGCGGCTCACCGGGCGGATGATCATGATCATCATGGTCGTCTTCAAGGGCTCTCTCGAGCCCCTTGCGGGTCCTCTCGAGATCTTCCTCGAGCAGCTCTCCGGTCTGTTTCCTGATGCCTGCCTGTCGGTTGCCCAGGCCCTTGCGCGCCTCCTGGTCCGCGGTCGCGGAGGAGTCCAGCTCGATCCCTTTTTCTTTTCGCACCAGCTCTTCGAGCCGGGCGAGGGTCTTCTTCAGCGCGGCGGCATCCGCCCCGGCCTGCTCGGCCTCCTCCGAGTCGATCTTTTCACTGGTTTCCTCTTCGATAACCTGGTCGAGCTCCTCTAGTATTTTTCGCACCCGGCGAATCTCCTTGAGGAGCTTTCGCGGGTCGAGCTCCTTTTCAAGCAGCAGATCGAGGACTGTCTGCAGATCTGATTCGACCTTTTTCTGCAGCTGGACCGCGCGATCGAGCTTGCCGGCCTCGATGAAGGCCAGGATCTGCTGCATGGTTTCGCGGATCTGGATTTCCCTGGAGAGGGAAAAGGCATCTCTGAGCCTGACGCTATTGGCCGGATCCCTGTCGTCTGGGCGGGCGGTCAGTTTCTGCATGATCGCCTCGAGGCGCTGGAGATTCCGCAAGGCCTCGGCCTGCTTCACCTTGCCAAGCTCCCGAACCCTGGCCTCCCCAGCTTTTCTGGCGGGGGTATCCGCCGCCTTCCCGGAGTCTTCCTGGGCCAGCGAGTAGCCGGCGATTACCGGCAGGAGGGCCACTGCAACGATGAGCAGCAGGGCGGGAGGATGAGCTGATGAGCGGGCCTCCTGTTTGCAGCTTGGACTCCGGGGATTCATTTGTTTCCTTCGCCTTTGTCTTCTTCGAAGAGGTCATCCTCAAAGATGTCGTCGATCAGGCTCTTGTAGGCTTCCCTGGTGGCGCTGCCCGACTCCGTCTGTGTCCTGATGATAGCCCGAAGGTGTTTCACTATCTCAGTAAATCCTTCGAGGCGCTGCATCTGTACAAGAATCGTTTCCATCTCCTGGATCTTCGCGTCGATGGAGCGGCCGAGCTCGAGACCCGAAGCAATGCGGCTGCGCTCGTCCGGCAATTCCCTGATGGAGTCGAGCTTCGTTATGATTTGCGGAAGGGCGACGCCTGCGAGGTTGCGAAGCGGGTCGATGATGAGCTTCGCAAGACGCTTGAGATCGTCGGCCTCGCCGATCTGGTTGTTTTCCATCTCCAGCAGGATGTGCTCGATAGCCGAGGCGATGGATTCGAGCTGCCGCGCGTGTTGACGTTCAGAGCGTGAGATGTCCTGCATTTTCCTCAGGTCTTCACGGCTGATCTCGCCGGGTTTGCTCCAGGTGTCATCTACCATGGAATAGGCCTGGTCGCGGATTACGCGTTCCTGGGCTATTATGCGCTCCAGGGCTCGGCGCTGCTCGAGCTCTCGCCTGAGGAACTCCTCGCCAAGCTTCTCCGGCGTAACCACCAGGAAGCTCATGATGCCGGAGTAGCCCCTCTTGCTGCCGGAGATCGCGTCATTATCCGCAGCCCCAACCTGCAGATTCAGGCGTTTTTCCGGCTCGATCTTGAGCCGAGCGATATCCCACTCAGTCTCGGCATCAAGGGGTTTTCTCGTCGGCACTCCAGGCAGCTCGAGAGGCTCCTCTGCCGCGTTCTCGGAACCCTCGGCATCCTGCAAGGTCCAGCGCAGGTGCATGGAATCGATTCCGTAGTCGTCCCGGGCCTTGAGCTTGAGGGGGATGCGGGCCTGGGCAGTGATCATCTGGCCGATTCCCGTTGGCGAAGCCTGTACGACCGGCGGGCGGTCTTCGACCATGTGGACTGAGAATTGGAAGGGTCGCTCCGGGGGGACGCCCTCTGTGTCCTCTAACCGGATCAGGCAGGTTCCACCCAGCTTCGGTGTCCAGGTTCCGATGAAGGTGCGGGGCTCGCCGGGAGAGGGCTTGAGCACGAATTCTTTTCCCTCGGTTACCAGGACCGCGCGCTCAAGGGGCTTGGTGCTCAGCCCCCTGACACTGAGCTCTGATCCGACAGGCACCGCCAGCTCGCCGATGTCCCCCCTGGTCTCCCCTGTCCCGAGACCCGTATAGGGGGGAGCCTTGTTCGTGATCATCAGCTGTTCAACCTCAGGGCGTTCAAGCACCCTCACCTTGTAGCGCGGGGAATGGTAGTTGCTGAAAAAGCCGCTGCCCTCCTCCTTGAGCTGGAAGAAGAAATCTTCGGTAACTGAGGGGTGTTCGTATTCAAATCGCCCCGGGCCATCCTTTCCGCCGCTGCGTTCCATGTATTGCCGGCTTTCTCCCGACCGGTAATCGAAGCGGATCGAGACCAGGATCGGGGTCTTTTTTCCCGGGGAGGTTTCGGCCACGATCCGGAGGGTGTCTCCGCGCGGGACCGCGTATTCGCCGTTTTCCAGGCCGAGGAGCCGGAGCTCCGCCTCGTATTCGTAGTCCGCTTCAGCGAGCAGCAGCTGGCGCTGCATCCAGATATCGAAGGAATCGCCGGCATAGTGAGCTACAAGACCGAGAAGGCAGGCGGCGCAGAGAGCGAGGACGCCGGCCTCTGATACTCGCTTCCTGTCGATCACCTCGGAGAGCTCGAGCTTCTCGACCTTCTTCGCGGCTTCTTTTGTCACCTCCCGTTTGAGCAGCGCCGTGAGCTCTTTTCCCTTGTTTGTCGCGGGAGGTTCGGCAAGAAAGCTGACCGCGCTGCGGAGGCTGTCGCGCAGCTCAGGAAAGCGAGCCTCCAGGATGTCGGCCAGGACAGAATCACTCAGGACTACGAGGGCCGGCCTGATGAGAACTTTCCAGCCGGTCCAGGCGAGGGCGCAGAGGTAGAGACCCAGGGCGATAGATCGTCCGGTCAGCGAGAGCCTGAAGGCTCTGTCGATTCCGAATGACAGGCAGGCCAGAACAGCCATCGATACGACAAGAAGGGCCAGGCCTCTTGTCCAGATAGAGGACCGCAGTACCGTTCGCAGGGCCTGGAGCTTGCCGTCAATTCGGCCGCCCGCTCCTCCCGCCTGTTTTTTCTGCTCTGCAGGGGTCAATGTCTATTCCTTCAGGTTCGTTCGTATCACAGCAGCTGGGCCAGCTTCCTCAGGATCCACTCCACTGTGAGCAGCCCGGCAAGAAGGTAGAGGCTCAGCCAATTGTCCCAGAGCGTAAGGGGTACGTCTTTTGTGACGATGACCTCAGGCCGCTGGTCTATTTTTCCGGGAATTTCCCCGGAGTTCCAGAGCTGGCTGTAGGAGCCTCCTGTCTGCGTCGCCAACTCCTTGAGGCTCTGTTCATCCAGCTGCGGCTTCCGGTATTCCAGCTCCGGGGGCTCGACTCGCAGGCTTGTTGTTGTTCCATTGGCCAGGCGCAGTTTGTAGGAGCCCAGGGCGCGCGGGATGTAGATGCCCCGGTACCAGCCAGGCGCCGCGGTGTCTTTCTCCATCTGAACCTCAGCCGTGTCTCCATCTGGGCCCTCGATGATGACCGCCTGGGTGTCGTCCTCGAGCGGTTTGAAATTTTCGTCCTGCAGCAACGCGGAGAGACGGACGATGTCGCCAAATCCGTAGGCCTGGCGGTCGGATTGGAGCACGCTGCGCCTGCCTCCAGAGAGCCTTGCCTCTGTAAGGTGCCGGATGGTCTGAAGCCAG
>DODI01000528.1:0-3752 GCA_003509045.1 Planctomycetota bacterium
TCGACTTGCATGCCTAATCCACGCCGCCAACGTTCATTCTGAGCCAGGATCAAACCCTTCAGTTAAATATTCACCTATCCGGCAAGACAGACTGAATGTCAGGCGATGAAAGCAAAAGCTTTCGCCCTTAACGACATCCTGCCCCCCATTACCGGGAATGTATTTGAAGGAAAAAAACAGGTTTGCCAACACATGAACCGGTCAGACAAGCTGACCAGCTCGTTGGCAATACTCACGCTCGATCCTCACAGGAATTCAAATTGTCAAAGAGCACAGAAAGCCGTCACCCCTGTAGGGACAACGACCCCCTGGTATTTTACTGGCTTGTTCTGCGCTGCCACCGACCACCTTCCCTCTCGGGAATGCGCTCTACACCGCGAAAAGCCGCAAGCCCCGAATGATAGCTTAAGCAATTTGACAGTCAATAGTCTTTTCAGGTCTTTTCTTTCTTTTCTCGAATATCCGATATTACCGGCACTACGGCAGCCCGATTATCAGACGACCTGGAATAGATCCACGCAAGCAGAACTCCGGAGAGCAAAACGACTGCCAGGGAGTAGTTTTGCGAGACGGTTAAGCCGGTGAGGGTCAAAGGAGTGTCGTTCCTCAAGCCCTCGATAAAAAACCGGCCTATGGCGTAGAGGAACCAGAGGAGAGGCATCCCCGCCCCACGTGGCGCGTAACCTCTTCCTACATAATACAATAGGATAAAAAAGAGCATGGCATCATGCCCGGCTTGGTAGAGCTGGGCTGGATGTACGGCCTCCATGATTTCACCCCGCTGAAGCAGGCCCATATTGAATTGATGGAACCAGGGAGGGGAGTCCTCCGGAAAATGAACACCGATCGCATAGCTTTCGCTACAAACCCTGCCGTAGCAGCATCCATTCATGAAACAACCCAACCGACCAAAGGCCAGACCGATCGGCGCAACGATGCCAGACACATCCATATAATCCAGGACCGAGAGCTTCTTCCAACTCATGTAGATCAACCCGCCAAGACAGCCACCCGTTACGCCTCCATAAAGTACGAGCCCGCCCTCCCAGATCTTGAAAAAAGCGAAAGGGGATCTGTGCTGGAACTCAGCGGAATAGTTCAAGATGTAGAACATGGTGCGTCCGCCAAGGATGCCGCTCAGTAACATGACCATGCTCAGGTCGTAGAAGACATCCTCCAGACCCCACTTGCGGACAATGCGGGTGGCCGTATAGACCGTCAGCAGGTAGCCCAGAACGATCATCAGACCGTAGCCGTGAATCGGCAGTCCAAACAACTCAAAGATGACAGGTCGCATGTATCGGGTTCCCCTGATTTTCTACCCCGGAATACTATAGCGAACCCGATCCAAGGTCAAAGCCGCTGAAGCTGGGAAGCATCTTTATGGAAAAAGATGTCAGGGAAAGCTATCCTTCGGACCGGCTTCGACCCTGACCTCCCTCTTAGACAGCGAGAACCACTAAATGGCCAAGAAGAGAGTTCTGCTCCTGGGTTCGACAGGATCTATCGGAGAGAACACCGACAGGGTGGTTCAGAATCTGGCCGAAGAGCTCGAGCTTGTTGGGCTCGCAGCCCACTCCAGCTGGGAGCGTCTGCTCGAGCAGATCGCATCGCACCACCCCGAAGCGGTTGCTCTGGTCGACCCGGAGGCCGCCGGCAAGCTTCGCGCAGCGCTTGAGAATGCCTATGACAAAGCCGGCGCTCTCCCTCGAATCTACGAAGGAGAGGAAGGACTCGTCGAGCTCGTGCGAGAGACGGAGGCCGATGTCCTTGTCGCCGCCATCTCCGGAGCCGCCGGGCTGCCCGCCAACATTGCGGCCCTCGAGACCGGTAAAGACCTGGCCCTCGCCAATAAAGAATCGCTCG
Organism: Planctomycetota bacterium; assembly: GCA_003509045.1. GTDB lineage: Bacteria > Planctomycetota > UBA8108 > UBA8108 > UBA8108 > UBA8108. The sequence continues at coordinate 1,867 of DODI01000528.1, forward strand.
TAATGTCAGGCTCCATACTCACCCGGCTGGCACGGGAAAATGACCGCCGGATTCTACCTGTCGACAGCGAGCACTCGGCCATCTTCCAGTCACTCGAAGCCGGTAGTCGCGAAGAGGTGGAGCGTGTCATCCTGACCGCATCGGGAGGTCCCTTTCGCCAGACGAGCGCGGAAGAGCTGGAAAAGGTTACGCGCCAGGATGCTCTCAACCATCCTACCTGGGAGATGGGAGAAAAGATCACCATCGACTCGGCCACCCTGATGAACAAGGCCCTGGAGATTATCGAAGCCCGCTGGCTATTCGACCTTCCGCCGGAACAGATCGAGGTGGTCGTGCATCCCCAATCGATCATCCATTCACTTGTCGAATACAGGGACGGCTCCACCATCTGCCAGCTGGGTCCGCCGGACATGAGGGTTCCGATCCAATACGCCCTGACCTATCCGCGCAGGCTGCCGCTGCCAACGGAGCAGCTCAGCCTGCCCGAGCTCGGGCAGCTTACCTTCGAGTCCCCTGACACCGGGCGTTTTCCGGCCTTACGGCTGGCCTACGAAGTTCTTGAACAGGGAGGAACCGCCGCTACGGTCTTTAACGCTGCCAACGAGGTCGCGGTAGCGGCCTTTCTTAAGGAAGAAATACCTTTTCTGAGCATCCTCAAGGTGGTAGAGACCTGCCTCAAGATGCACAATGTCGTGGATAATCCCGATCTGAAAAACATATTCGCCGCTGATGAATGGGCCAGATTGGAAACAGAAAAAATACTCACGCTTGAATGCAAAGAAAGCTCCTGAAACTGGCGAAGAAGAGAAAAGAGCCCCACACTGACCCGGACAGAAAGTACCGGGACCTCACCTCAAACGACAAATAGCAATAAAGACCCCTCATTAACCTATGACCGTAATCTACGCATTCCTCGCAATCGGAATCATCATCTTCCTGCATGAGCTCGGGCACTTCATGGCCGCGAAGTTCGTTGGAGTTCCCGTCGAACGATTCGCCCTCGGATTCGATCCCTATAAGCTGCGCCTGTTCTCTTTCAAGCCGGGCGAATATATCGAATTCCTTGGGAGATTTCGAATCTCACTTGACTACTCAAATGCTGCCGGAACCGACAGCCGGGACCCCGACCAGTCGGCAAATGGAACCGCCTCCCCCGCCGACTCCAGCCCGAAAGAAAGCGTACAGACCGAATACCTCATCGGCCTCGTGCCCTTCGGCGGCTACGTCAAGATGACCGGCGAAAACCCCGAAGAGGAAGAAGGGGGCTGTCCTGACGGACTGCAGAACAAATCAGCCGGCGCGCGAGCCCTGGTGTTCGTCGCGGGGGTCGTGATGAACATCATCTCCGGCTTCTTCTTTTTCATCCTGGCATTCTCCTCAGGTGTCGAATTTCCAGCGGCAACAGTCGGTGGAACGATCCAGGGAATGCCGGCCTGGGAGGCCGGACTGCGGACCGGCGATCGAATCGTCGAGGTTGATGGAAAACCCGTCAAAGAATATACGGAGGTGCTGCTCGGCATAGCTCTTGGCAAGAGAGGCACCAAGGTGGGCATCAAGATTGAGCGCCCCGCCTCAAAGCCCGGCGGCAGCCCCGCGACCCTGGACTTCTTGGTTCCAAGAGCCTGGAACTCGGCCCGGGGCATGAGCTCCATCGGCCTCCAGCAGGTTTCCGCCGAGGCGACCCTGGCTGGAGAACCACCGAACGATTCCGCCGCTCACAAGGCTGGATTGAAGAAGGGCGACCGCATCATCGGCGCGACCCTGGGCGAGATAGAGCTCCCTCCCCTGCCCAGCCAGCAACTCATGCGTGTCCTCCTCCAGCACATACAGCTGTTTCCAGATGAAGCCGTTAACCTGGAGGTGGCAAGAGACGGGCAACCGTCTCC
>DODI01000528.1:4082-9737 GCA_003509045.1 Planctomycetota bacterium
CTCAAGATCAGGCTTGAAGCTCCCCAGGACCCCAAGGCCCCGGCAGTGCCAAGGATTGGTGTGGCTGCAGGAGGAGGCACGTTCGTCAAGAACATAGCCGGAGGCTCCGGGGCTGAGAGCATCTTCAAGCCGGGTGACCGCCTGCTCTCCATCGACGGGGAGACGGTACGCAGCATGCAGTGGGAGCAGTTGTCGAAACACTACGCGAAGGACTCCCTCGCCCTCAAGCTCCTCAGGGATGGAAAAGAAAACGAAGTCGTGCTCAGCGGAAATAAGCTCCTGCGGTTGCTGCTCACTGACGAGGTCCAGTGGACCGGGAGAGACCTGGAGGTCGGAACCCTGTCTGAAAGCAACGTCGCCTACAAGGCCGGCTTGAGAAGAAGCGACCAGGTTCTTCGGATTGGCGATAAAGAGGTTTACTCCATCGACGACCTCTCGGCTTACCTGGCTGAAAATACCCAGGCTGACCACGAACTCGTGGTCAGCAGGAAAGGCGAAGAGAAGAAGCTGGCCCTTTCCGCCGACGCCTTAAAAGAAGATGCAGGACTCACCTGGAGAACCTTTCCGACGATCTCTATGGTCACTCCGAACGGCCCCGCGGCCAGAGCGGGAATTACCGCCGGCTCAAAAATCCACGAGATAAACGGCAAGGAGATCTTCGACTTTGCCGAGCTGTCATCGAGCATCACGGCCTACGCCGCCGAGAACAAGGATTCCGAGGCCGCCGGGAAGCTAAAGGTCGGGTGGGTCGACGCCAAGGGAGACAAACAGGAGGGAAGCCTGGCAGCCGCTTCGCCCGCGCCTGCCAACTGGGGCTTCGTCCTCAAGAGCGCGACCGTGGTCGTCCAGGCGGGGTTCCTCGATTCCTTCAAGCTTGGTATCGAACGCAGCATCATTACCGTTGACCAGGTCTTCCTCACTCTTCGAAGTCTGATCCGAAGAGATGTCGAAGCCAAGAACCTCGCCGGACCGGTCGGTATCATTCACATCTTCTCTCGAGTGGCGGCCGGAAGCCTGATCCAACTGCTGTTCTGGATGGGAATGGTCAGCATGAACCTAGCCGTCCTCAACCTGCTGCCGATCCCGATCCTGGATGGGGGACATCTCTTCTTCCTGTTGATTGAAAAGCTCAAGGGCTCCCCAGTGAGCACGCGTATCCAGTTCGCCTCGATGCAGATCGCCATGGTTCTATTCCTGTCGATGGCTCTCTACGTCACCTGGAATGACATCACCCGCCTCTTCTCCGGATTTTAATCACCGGGAATAACGATCTCGATTTCCCGGGAATAAAGAAGCGCGGCGTCCCCGCTCGCTGGTTCCGAAAAACAGAATGATCTACCTGCGATCCATCTTATTCGAATGCGCCTTCGCCTTCCTGACCTTCTGCCTTGCCTTGGTGAACTGTATTCTCGGTTTATTCAACAGGCGAATCATCATAGCCACCGGCCGGGTCTGGGGAAGATGGACCACGCTGCTGCTGCGCCTGCTCTGTGGGATTACCATAGAAATTCGCGGGCGGGAACATATCCCCGAAGGGGCGGCCATCGTGGCCTCGAAGCATCAATCCACCCTCGAGGCCGTGCTCTTTGCCGATTTCCTCTCTAACCCGATCTTTTCCATGAAGGCGGAGCTTACCCGGATACCCCTGCTGGGATATTCGATCCGCAGATCCGGCGCGATACCTATCAAGAGAAACGGTGGCGTCGCCTCCTTGAGAATGCTGATTCGCCGCGCGAAGGAAGCCTTCAAGGAAGGTAAGCAGCTGCTGATCTTCCCGGAAGGAACCCGCACGCCACCCCGCACCAGGGGAAAATACAACCCTGGCGTGGCTGCCCTCTATTCACGCTGCGATGTTCCGGTGACACCCGTAGCCCTGAACTCGGGCTCCTTCTGGGCACGCCGCACCCTGCTCAAGCCGCCGGGGCGGATCATCATCGAGTTCCTGCCGGCCATAGAGCCCGGCCTGGAGAGAAGAGCCTTCCAGGAGCTCCTCGAGAACAGCATCGAGGATGCCACCATGAAGCTCGAGCAGGAATCCCCCGGCGCCTGAAACGAGCGCCCGCAGCCGCCCGGCAGGATTGGATTGGAGTCAGGTAGCCCGCCAACCATCCGGAGCCAGGAGCTCATACGGCCTGTAGGCGGCCTTGTACTCCATGGACTTGCAGCCGTTGACGTAATAGCCCAGGTAGAGATGCCGCTTGCCCAGCCGCCGGGCCTCTTCAATCTCGCAGAGAACATCAAAAACACCCAGGCTTCGCCTGGGAAAGTCGGGATCGATGAAGGCGTAGATGGAATTCAGTGATCGTTCCGCCTCACCGACATAGGCAACAGCGACCAGGCGCTCATCGAGACGGTAGCAGAACTCGAGGGTTGAGACCGCGTTGAAACAGAAGGTCTCATAGTACTCCTCAGAGCTCATCGTGACTGAAGGCCAGTCTCTGCGGGCCTCGCGGTCGGCATGATGGGCCCTGTAGAGATCCAGGCGCTCGTCGTCAATCCTGGGCTCTCCCACCTCGACCCGCAGCTCCGAGTTTTTCCGCAACACTCTGCGCTGGCTTCTTGAAGGCTCGAAGCGATCGACCGGCACCCTCATGGAGAGGCACTCGGAACAGCCGCTGCAGAGCGGACTGAACAGGATGCTGCCAAAACGCCGCCAGCCCTTCTCGAGCTTCTCGTCGTATTCGCTTGGCAGCAGATCGGTAACAAGCTGGTACCTCGTCCTCGCATCCCTGTCGGGAAGGTAGGGACATGGCTCCGGCTCGGTATCCAGCTGCGCGACCTCAATCATCCCTGGGCCTCATTCACCACTCTCGGAAAGAATCTTACGATAAACCCGGCGGGCTTCATCATAGGCCTTCGCCGCCTCCTCCAATTCAGACCTGCGAATCCTGCCCTTTTTCTGCGACCAGCATTGATCAACCGATTCAAGGCACCACTGCGCGCTCCTGGCCGAGGCCCTGACGGGTTTTCCGTCGATAATCACGAAAACCGGATTGGTGTGACAGCTCGGTAGAATCCGAAGAGCGACCCAGCTCGATTCCTTCAGCTCCACCTCGGCGGAAAAATCCTGGAGCTTCCCGTCGGCGACGATCTCTTTTCGCAGAACAACCTCGCCGTTGACAACGACCTCAACGGGAACCTTTCTCGTTTCTCCCAGGCGCGCGCGCTCGATATGCCAATAGGGCTTCTGGCTGTAGGGCCGCCCTTTCAGATCAGGATTCGGCCTCTCATCCAGCATCGCGGCCACCCGGGCGCTGACCCTGACCTTGCCGGCCCGCGCAAGCTTCAGCTCACTGCCTCCCTCGCCGACCGCAACCGAACCGACCTTGAAATCAACCAGGTGGCTGCGGCCGTCGCCGACATAGGATCGCCCATTCTTCAGCTCTTCACAGAACCGGTCGAAATCGAGCTTTCCATCGAGCTTGCAGTAAACCCTGCCGAGGCCTACCCGTTCACCGTAGATACAGGGAAAATCAGTCTCTCCACTGATCCTGGTCCGAAAGCCGCAGTTCAGGGTGTGGTACCAGATATTCAGCTCCCAGACGTAGGGCGTATCGACTGTCGATATAAAATCAACGACCCCGTGAACCACGTCGACAATGTATTCGTTCGCGCCGATGCCGTTGAAGGGAGGAATGACGTAGTTGGGAAGCTCAGCCGTTCCCACATTCAGCCCCCAGCCGCTGTGAGAGAAACCGACGACACCTCCCTGTTTTTTTCCCCAGGCGAGAACCGGAAGATCCCAGCTTGGCCATTCCTCGATCCGCTTGGTGCCGGGGTAATCATCCTCTGTGAGCCTCAGCAGGCAGAGATGGCCTGCATGTGAGGATGGGAAGCCGGAGACCTCGACATCGTAACGCATCAGGTAGTCACCCTTGCTGAGATCGCTGACCCTGCCGTCAAAGAACTGTTTCTGGAAATACCAGCAGGGCCCCCAGCTCAGAACACAGCCGACATTCAGATCCTCTCCCAGGATGTGGCGCATCATCGACTTCGGAGTCACCCCCTCGTTGGGACTCTCGTAATGAGCGCAGCCGGCGGCGTGAATATGATGGTCTCCGCTGTACCAGCCCAGCTTCTTGGCGTGAAACCACCTTCTCAACTTGAAATTTTCCCGGGATGTTTTCTGCCCGGCAGGAACAACCACCTCCCTGCTGTCGAGGTAGTACTCCGGGCCCCGACCGTATTCGATCGAATACTTTCCCGCGGGCAGGGAGACGGACTCTTCGTGATGGCGATAGATCTGCGAATGGAAGAAAAAGTCCGGCTCGAGGCGGCGCGATTTATGGGGGTAGACCCGGCCGCGCGCATCGCGAATGACGAACGAGGCGGTGGTGGGCTTGCCATCCTGATCGATGATGCCGAGAACGACCTCCGTCGAGGGAACGCAATCGAAGAGGATATTCACCTCGTTCCTGAAGCCGAGATCCTGGGTTCCCTGGCCAACGTTGAATTCGATCTTGCCCTCGCGCTTACCGGCATCGCGGGAATAGATCTCGACAATTCTGTATTCAAGGCCGAGACCGGAGAGGGTCCTGTTGAGCGGACGGGAATCAAAGGCCTGAATGTCCATCCAGCGGTCCCCCACCTGGGCCTGCGTGACACTCACCTTAGGATCCGCAGCGCCGCTTGAACGCTTATAGAGAGGCTTCGCATTGGGACTCGCGACCTTCAGCGCAGCCGTCACCCCTGCCTCATTATGCACCCGCACCAGGAAGGCTCTCCAGCCCTGCTGGATACACTCGGCCGCGGCCGGGCCGCGACCCACCTTGACCCGGCTCTCGGGATTGATGTGCACCGAGAAGAGAACATGCGGTGCCAACAGAGCCTGAATCCCCGCTACGGCCTCCCGCCCCCCCTTGCCGATAGCCGCTTCTAGGGCTCCCGCCTCTTTGGCTGAGAGCGGCCTGCCAATATAGGCCAGGGCTTCTTTCACCCGGCGAACCTGCGACACCAGGGGCTGAAGTTCGACCCCCGCAACCGGCTTCAATTCATCCGGCGAAGCCCAGGACGGCGACGGGAAACCTGAAAAAGCGAGCAGAAGAAAGAGGCTGACCAGTACGTTTCGGCGGCTCATCCTGCACTCCTGTTTTGTAGTTGGTAGATATTGGGACAGGCTCGGTGATAATACATCGAGGAGACTCAATAATCGATGTGATGCTGGGGGGCAAATCGACAACATTGGAGATTGTCGTCAAGCCCAGGCCGTTCATCAACGTAAGCGGATCGACGGAATGAAAAAAAATCGGGTTCTGGTCACGATACTGCTGATCATTTGCGGCTTCGTAGCCTACCGGCTCCTGCGTGAGGTCCCAGTCGGGCATGAAGGAGCCCGGGACCTTCCCCGCATCGAGAACCGCGAGCGGGAAGAAAAGAAGACTCCCGCTGCCGAGGCGGGCAAGACGGATAAACCGCAAGCCCCCTCCGGGCCAGTGAAGCCTGCCCTGGGAAACGTCATTGCCGGACGCGTGGTGACGGCGGATGCGCGGCTCGCGATAGCGGATGCCATCATCTCCCTGCTCAATGATCCCGGAACGAAGACAACAACGGCCGAGGACGGCTCCTTTCAGCTCGCCCCGGTAGCGCAGAATCCCAACGACCTGCTGATTCGGGCTCCCGGCTACGGAGTGACCACCCGGCCGCGGGTTCCCCCCG
>DODI01000223.1:0-3999 GCA_003509045.1 Planctomycetota bacterium
TCCTTGACCGGGGTTCCATCTTTCATCTGCAGCAGCTCGGGCAGTTCGTAGGCCGGCACCTTGGATTCGTCGTAGTTGAACTGGGCCATGATGGTGTTGCAGGAGAGGACTGAAATAAGGGTTGCAGTGAGAATGTTGCAAGATCGCATTCTGATGGTCTCCAGTTGCTGTTTTCAGGTGAGAGTCAGCGAAAAGGGATCTATCGCTTGATCCGACGGGTATGTTTCCCGACTATTTCGAACGGTAGCTCCTTCGGGAGCACCAGCTCAAAATGATTCGCATTATCAAGGAGCCTCTCCGAGACCCCGCCTCCGCCTCCTCAGCCGTATTTCATGATCCCGGAAGCCAGCTCCGCGTTCTTATTGTCGAGAATGCGGTAGGGGATGGGAATTCGTTTTCCCGAGCGGTAGATCGACAGACCAATGCGGCGGACGGCCTTCAGGATGTCCCCGTGGCGCCCACCAGCGCGGTCACCGCTGAGCATCATGCTGCCGCGAAGTTTCCCGGCCTGCGCCGTAGCACTCATGGAAAGATGAATTCTCGGATCGACTTCAACTCTAGCCGGCTTGTCGCTGGCGACCTGGAACTTCCTGTGTCCATGGGAGGTCGCTGAAAGGAACCACTCCTTTCCGTGTTTGTCCTGTCGTGAGAGCCTGTAGCCGGTGATGGTGTAGAGCCCCGGGGGCAGGGCCCGCCTGCGGTCTTTGTCACTCGCCTTCCACACGAGGCGGTAGACCTCTTTCTTCGGACCTCTCAGGAATAATTCTCCAACCCTGATGGCGCAGGAAACATAGCCCGCTTTTCGCTCCCCGTTCGCGGGGGCCGATGAGACACGGATGGGTGCCCGCAGCTTCTTTGAACCCAGAAAGTCTATGAGAGCCCGCCGGGCTCCGGGGGGAGTCCCCGTTCAGGCGGTTCGGTTGACCTGGCCTATCCATGCCCGGTCAAAGGAGCTCTCGGTATCCGGCGCCGTGTGGCAGTGGCTGCATTTGTTTCTAAAGACAGCCTCCGCCTGCTGCGCATCCCAGTCCTCGCTATGAACAGCCGTGATGGGGAAAAGGAGGAGGGTGGCAAGAGTAAGGGGGCTGCCTACAGGGATCGGGAGTCTCATTTTCATTGAATCTCGGATTCTAAAGGTGAAGAGATGATGTAGATCCATCTGAGCCTCCCGGGACGAGACAGTCAATAGCGCATTTTCAGGGCCTGAAATCCCTGCATAGCTCAACCATGCGTTTCAGGTTGTCAGGCGGGGTCGGGGGGGCGACCGAACAGGCTGAGGAGAGGATGAAACCCTCCATGTTTTCAGTCGCCCGGAGGATCTTACCGATGTCCTCCTCGATTCTCTCTTTGTCGCCGCGAAGGAGCGTGTTGACCGGATCGACATTTCCCTTGATGAAGATCTTTCCCTTGAGCGTTTCGACTGCCTCGTTGATGTCGACGTCTCCAAGTGGAGGAGGGTCGAGGCATTCGATGCCCGTTACCCCGGTTTCGCAGATGAGATCAAGGCGATCGCCGATGCCTCCGCAGGTGTGGGTATAGACCGCGGCTCCCTCGGCCGTGACTGCAGATGCGATCCGCGCTTCGTAGGGCTGGATGAAATCACAATACATCTCACGGCTGAGGAACGTGTTCCCGGCGAAGGGGCTCGAGATCTTGATGGCCTGCGCTCCGCGCCGGACCTGGGCTACGGCCAGCGCGACCGACCAGCCGGCGGTCACGTCAAGAACCGCGGCGCATTTCTCGGGGTGGGTGAGCAGGTACATCAGCCCGTTTTCCATTCCCAGGATATTGAGGAAGTGGTCAAAGGGGGAGCGCACCTCGCCATGGACGGAATAGTCTTCGCCCAGGCCTGAGATGATAAGGTCGAGGGTGTCAAAGACGTGATCTTCGAAGCCATCCGGATCATCGATCGGGAGGCTCGCCTTGCTGGCCTGGAAGGCCTGGTAGCTCTCCGGCGCCCAGGCTAGCAGGTTCTCCAGGTCAAGCTCCTCGATGTCCGGCCAGGTGAATTCGCCGGTAGCCTTGTAGTAGGCGTCATCATCCCGGGTGCACTCGATCCGAGCCCCATCCTCCAGGTAGAGGGTTGGGGTCTCGGCATCGCGATCCATTTTCACAACCTGGTCGGCCAGGCCGTGGACCCGGCCCGGCTTGTGGCAGAGGACCCCATCAAAATCATAGAGCGCTCTCATCCGGGTGAGGCAGTCCGCCCACAGGGCTCCATCCAGGAAGTAGTCGATGGGGTCGACCTCGGTATTGATAACGGTATGGCCGTTGGCCATCTGGCACATGACCGGAATACGCTCCGGGCGCTTCTGCTCCATGGCCTGCCTGATCAGCTCTCTTGATGACATGTCAGATATCCAGGTAGATGGTGCTGTCTTCGACGATGAATTTCGCGCCCGCGTTCTCGGCGGCGCCCTCGAGCGCTCGGCGAAGGATGTTTTTTACATCGGGGCCATCTTCGATGTAGCGCATGAGGGCCTCTCCTGATTTTTCACCGATCGTAAGGGTGATCATCAATCCCTTTCGTTTGCAGGCGACCTTCTTGCCTGGCTCGAGCTCGACATCGATGACCTTGAGGTAGGCCTCGGTATAGTTGACTCCGATCCCGGAGGCGTCCGGCTGGTTCGGGGCTATCAGGTCGACGGCCTCGGGGTTTTCTTCCGCAATGCGTACTTTCATGATCCTTCTCCCTGGGTTTCATCTAATAGCCTTCTGAACAGGCGCAGGTGGGCGGGGGAGCTTCCGCAACAGCCTCCGACGATGTTCGCGCCGGCGCTGAGGAGAGCGGACAGCTCCCCGGTCATCTCCTCGGGAGTCTGCCTGTAGACGACCTCCATATCGATGAGCTCCGGCAGCCCCGCGTTGGGTTGCGCCATGGTCGGCAGGTCGGTGATTCTCCTGTAGCGCTCGACTGCGCGCGCGGCCCACGAGACATCGATTCCTGAACCGCAATTGAGTGCGATCACGTCAGCTCCGTTTTTCACCATGAACTCGGCGGCGTCCTCGGGTCCGATTCCCATCATCGTTCGGATCTCTTCGCCATCGAAGGTGACATCATAGGCCATGGACCCAATGACGCAGGGCGCCCCGGCATCCCTCGCAGCCTCCAGGCCGATGCCCAGCTCCTCGAGGGAGGTCTGGGTCTCTATGATGATGGCGTCGACTCCGCCAGAGACAAGAGCCATCGCCTGTTCAGCGAAGGCCTCCCGGACACTCTTTTCCGTTACCTCACCGTAGGGCTCCAGCAGGCCTCCGAAGGGACCGATGTCGCCGAGCACGTAGCCGTCCTTCCCGCCAAAGGCCTCACGGGCGATCAGCGCCCCGGCCTTGTTGATGCCCTCGACGTCGGAGTCCTGCGCGTGGCGCTCGAGCATGATCCTGCTGCCGCCGAAGGTGTTGGTGATGAGACAGTCCGAGCCGGCCTCGACGTATTTTTCCTGGATCGCCAGCACGCGGTCGGGGTGTTCGGTATTCCAGGCCTCGCCGCAACCACCTGGCTCGAGGCCTGCCTGCTGTAATTGGGTTCCCATGGCACCGTCGCCGAGGAGGGTCTTTTCTTTGATGGCTTCAAGCAGCGGTTTTTTCATTCTGGCCAGGTACTCAACTTTCTTTCAGGAGCGAATAGTGCAGGGTCTGCAGCACGATTCTCCACTTATGGTCCCGACTCGACTGGGAGCAGAGACAGCCGGCTGGGCTGGATGGGGGAGTCCACCTGAGTACCTTTCCGAGGCTTCTCCCGGGAAGGGCAGGTGGCTGCCCGATCTTTTCCAGGATGGCTTCGGCATCAGCGAGGTAGGAGCACATCCCCTTATGCCCGGAGTCTTCAGGGTGGGGCTTGCAGGCGAATCTTTCCATGCGGTAGCCGCCGGTCTTCTCGCGCGAGAGTTCGACCCGGTATTCAAATCGCAGCGGGAGTCCGAGGTTGGTGCAGGTCGACCCATCGAAGCGGAAGACGGCCTGGAGCTCATCTCCGTCTTCGCTCAGCTCGAGCCGCTT
>DODI01000121.1:0-2446 GCA_003509045.1 Planctomycetota bacterium
CTCGACCGGGACCTTGGAGAGATCTACGAGCTGGTCATGTCACAGTTCTCTAACATCCTGACCCTGCTTCGCAGCCCCACCAATCGTCTCGAGGAATCCGCCGTCAAGACCGTTGAGCGCATGGCCAAGTTCCGCTCCCGGCTCGAAACCCAGTGGAAACAGAGAATCGAGCGTGCCAACGAAAATTCTGAAGACCAGGTTCTGCTTCACGTCCAGACCAGCGCCTACCAGCAGGCCTTCGACGCGCTCTTCCAGGCGGCCGCCCACCTCGGCCACATAGCCGAGAGAATGAGGCTCCTCTCTCCCGAGCGCATCTGAGCCGGCCGGCTGACGCCAGCTGAGCCTCGCCTCATTTCGATTCCGCCGGCGCCTTCTTCTTCGCCACAGCCTCATCAAGCTGGCGTTTCAGCGACGCGAGATTCCGGGCGGGAAGCCTGCAGACCCGGTTACGGCAAACGAAGGCGGTCGGCTTTCCTCCTATTGGAATCTTGGCCTCCGTGAGCGGAACCAGCGAGCTCAGCGCGGTCGCCGCCTCAGCGGTTGAAGCGTGAACGACCACCTTGGCCGGAAGAAACCTGCCACGAATTTCCTTGAGCATAGCGCGGGTCACGGGATCCTCCGCAGGACCGCAAACCACGATCTCGAGAGGGTCGAAGAGGACATACTCGATCGCGCAGGAGAGCTGCGGATGCATATGCGGAAACTTCTCGACAAGACCCGCGGCCAGCTTCTTGAAGACCTTGACCGGCTCTTCGAAGGCCTTGTCCCCGGTAAACTCCTGGAGCCTCAGCAGGTCGAGCAGGGCGACGGAATTGCCCGAAGGAAGGGCTCCATCGTAGAACTCCTTTCTCCTCAGGATCAGCTTCTCATGATGTTTAGCTGTAGAAAAGAAGGCCCCGTTTTTCTCATCCCAGAACGAGGTGACCATGTCCTTACCCAGCTTCAGGGCAAGGTCGAGCCATCTCCTGTCAAAATCGGACTCGTAGAGATCCAGCAGACCATCGACGAGGAAGGCATAGTCCTCGAGAAAGGCACGGATTCCAACCTCACCATCCTTGTACCTGCGGTAGAGCGCCCCATCTCGAACCATCCTGGATGAGATGAAGCCGGCCGCTGCCTGCGCCGCCTCAAGGTATCTCCCCTCAGCGCTCACCTGGTAGGCCTGGGCCAGGGCAGAAATCATCAGGCCATTCCACTCAACAAGCACCTTGGCATCGAGAAATGGCTGCGCTCGCTTGTCTCTTACCCCGAGCAGCCTGGCTCGCGCCGCGGAGATCTGCGAAGTGAGCGCCTCGCGGGTCAGCCCCCGCTTACGCGCAAGGTCGGCGCCCCAGTCAGCGAACGGCAGGTGGAGAATATTAGCGTGCTCAGGGCTTCCGGGAGCCGAACGCTCCTCCTTGAAATTCCCCTCCTCCTTGACTCCGTAGAAGTCGCAGAAGAGCTCGCCTGTCTTCTCTCCCAGCAGCCCGAGGATCTCCTTGCGGGTCCAGACGTAGGTGAGTCCCTCGACCCCTTCGGTATCGGCATCCTCGGCCGAATAGAAGCCTCCATCCTTGTCCCTGAGTCTCGACAGGACATAGTCCAGGGTTTCGCGGGCAACCTCCAGGTACCTGTCGTTTCCCGAGCGCTTGTAGGCCCCGATGAGGGTCCGGGAGATGAGGGCGTTGTCATAGAGCATCTTCTCGAAATGCGGCAGGAGCCAGACCCTGTCGGTGGAATACCGATGGAACCCGCCGGCGAGATGATCCCGGATCCCCCCGGCGACCATCCTGTCGAGGGTCGTGTAAACCATCGTCTCCCCGCGTTTGCTTCCTTTTCGGCTCGAGTACCGCAGCAGGAAATCAAGGTTGGAGGTCCTAGGGAACTTCGGAGCGAACCGGGGGGGGCCGCTGAAGCCTCCGTATTCATCATCGTGCGCCTGGTCAAGATAGTCGAAGACGCCATCGCAGAGCCCCGGCTGCACAGCCGCCATGGCCTGGAATTTGCCCGCCTGGCTGGCGAGATGCTCGGTAAGCTTGCCGGCCTGCTGATCCAGCAGCGGACGCTGTTTCTTCCAGGCCTCGACGATCCGGGTGAGCAGCTTCTTGAAGTGTTCCGGCGGAAAATAGGTGCCTCCAAAGAACGGCTTTCCATCAGGTAAGAGCCAGGCCGAGAGCGGCCACCCGCCGCGCTGGTTCATCGCCTGCACGGCATCCATGTAGACCCCATCGACATCCGGCCGTTCCTCACGGTCGACCTTGATCGAGACAAAATGCTCGTTGAGATAGGCGGCGATCTCCTCGTTCTCAAAGGACTCCCGTTCCATAACGTGACACCAGTGACAGGTTGAATAGCCGATGCTCAGGAAGATGGGGCGGCCGGTAGCACGGGCCCTCTCGAAGGCCTCCTTCCCCCAGGGGTACCAGTCCACAGGGTTGTAGGCGTGCTGCTGGAGATAGGGACTCTT
>DODI01000121.1:2838-3636 GCA_003509045.1 Planctomycetota bacterium
CGCCCTTCTTCTCATCAGCCCCGGCCATACGGAAGCCTGAGCCAGCAGGGAGAAAACAGGCCAGCACGCCCGCGAGGGCGTAGAGACAAAAGACATGGCGACGCGGGAGGATGCTGTTCATACCTTGAAGTTACCCATTCTTTCGACCGCCTTGAACATGGCCTGTGTGCCGAGATCAGCCTCGCCGTGAGCCTCGTTGGAGCGGAAGAACTGGTTCGCCAGGGCTGTTCCGGGAACGGGAAGATCCAGCTCCCGCGCGGCGCTCATGCAGATATTCAGGTCCTTCTGGATGAGCTTAACCATGAAGCCCGGGTCGTAGTTTCCCTCGATGATGGACTTGCCAAGATGCTCGAGAGACCAGGAGGCCGCCGCCCCGCCGGTAACCACGCGATGCATCTTCTCCAGGTCGATCCCCGAGCGCGCGGCGAGCGAGACAGCCTCGCAAACAGCCAGCAGGTTCACGGCGCAGAGAATCTGGTTGCAGGCCTTCGTAACCTGCCCGGCTCCGCTCTCTCCAACCAGCGTGATCCGGCTGCCCATAGCCTCGAAGACCGCCTCGGCGCGCTCAAAGGCTTCCTGGCGGCCGCCCACCATGATAGTCAGGGTGCCATTCTGAGCCCCGATATCGCCCCCGGAGACCGGGGCATCGAGAAACTGGAACCCATCCTCATCGAGCCGCGTCGCGATCTCCCTGGTTACGTCCGGAGAGATCGTGGTCATATCGATGAACAGGGTGCCCTCGTCCGCCCCACTGACCGCTCCGTCCTCACCAAAGAGAACCTCCTCCACATCGGGAGA
>DODI01000121.1:4018-15902 GCA_003509045.1 Planctomycetota bacterium
GCCTTCGCGGCTCCAGCGGCGACAACCTCTTCACACCTCGATTCGGTCCTATTGTAAACGGTCACCTCATGGCCCGCGGCGAGCAGGTTTTTCGCCATCGGGCGACCCATGATTCCCATGCCGATAAAGCCGATTTTCGTACTCATACCAGGTTCATCCGGTCAGCCCGGACTCCATCATTATTCCAGGATCAACAATACGGACAGTCCTTGAAGCGTCCGGCATGGTAAGGGATTTACCTGGAACGGTAAACGACCGACTCAATCAAGGAAGCGAAACCAGCCGTGGTGATTCCAGGCCAGCCGCTCAAGAAAAGACAAGGCTGCCGGATCCGCCTTGCCTTCCTCCCGCAGCCCATAGGTGATGACCCGCGCGCCGCGCAGGTAATTCCACACCAGCAGGCGCGACTCGAGCTGCCAGTAATCACCGCGGTCAAAATCCGTTGTCAGGACGACCGTCTCGGCATCGGGCAACCCCGAGATGACAGCCTTGAGGCCGACTCCGTAGCGTGCCCTGGATTCGTCGCGGGGGTTCTTCCCCGCGGACAGCTCGGAGGCGACGAAATCGAGAGTGTCCTTTCGCCAGTTCGGAGCTGTACCGGGAGCCCAGCCGGAGCGCAGCAGGGCGGTCGAATGGAACAGGGCGAGGGCGAACCGCAGATCGACTGGAGGCTTCGCAAGCGCTTCACGCAGGGCCAGGTAGGCCAGGCGGGTGCGCTCGATGAGGGGGCGCCGAGATCCTCGCTTCCGCGTGAGGGAGTCGCGCTCGTAGGGCCTCGAAGCATCGAAGAGAAAGACAGCCCCCGCCCCGGCCTCGGTATAATAAGACCCCTTCGCCTTGTCTCCTGGCAGGATCATCGAAAAGGAGCGATGGGCGGCCCTGCCCTCCCTGTCGGCCGCCAGGGCGCGGATCCTCGCCGCCGGAAGACCGGCGACAGGACTGCCTGTGAGCCGCTGGAGGTTGAGCTCGAGGTTCACCTTCCTCCCTGGAGCTCCGCCCTCCCCGGCGGCGCCCGCCTTGCGGGCAAGAGCTTCGAGGAGCAGGTCCACTGTCCCCTTCCAGCGTCCCTGGGAAAGCAGCATCCCTCCCCACCTGGAGAACCTGTACTCCCGGCGAGCGAGAGCGACGCGAAAAAACTCCAGCCTCTCGACATCGGTAAATCCGGCACGAGGGCTGGCCACCGCGCGCAACACGACCAGGTATTCCGGCAGGCTTCGTCCCCTCTGAATCACCCTCTCGGTAAAATCGACAAGCGGCCCGCGCTCAGCAGGAAGAGACCGCGCCAGGAGTTCGCAGAGGGTGAAGTGGATAGCGGCGGCGAACGGCTTGCCCCCGCCAGCTCCCCGCTCCTGGCGGGCGTAGTCGGAAACAGCCTCGATCAGCTCCTCCTGGCCCCGCTCAGCCTTGCTGGCAATGCGCAGGAGTTCCCTGTGTTCAGCTGATGTGAGAAGATCGACGGCGATCATCGGCTGCTCGAGTCTCGGCCCGAGCGAGGTAAACTGCGCACCGGACGGAGCCTCCTCTCCGGAAGCTCCCAGGGAAATTTCCAGGGCGTGGCGCTGCCGATACCCCTGGGGGAAATCAACCACCCCCTTGAGCTCCTCCTCATCCAGGTAATCTCCAGAGAGCCTGAGAAGCGTGTGACAGGGAGGGCCGGGGGCTCCGCTTGCCCAGGCATAGGTGCCGTAACCGGACGACCTCCTGCCGCCTCCCGATGTCGGGAAATGGCTCCGCCTGAGCAATACCTCCCGCCCTTTCCCTCCGGCGAAAGACCGGCTTGACCAGGGATAGATGGAGAAAGACAGGGTTCCGGATGGTTTCTCCGCTCTTGACGCCAGGCGGCGGCTGAAGAACTCCACCTTCTCCGGGCCGCGCAGTGAGCTGTTCAGGATCGGCCAGAAAGCGCTCCAATGTGCCAACTGGAGACGATCCAGGAAAGCCGCCACAATCTGCTTCCGGATACCTTCAGGCAGTCGCCTGTTGGCCTGGCCCTTCTCAAAACGATTGACCAGCCGCTGCAGGCTCTTCCTCTCAGGCTGCACCCGGCACTCGCGCCGGCCGAAACGAACCTGGAACACCAGGTCATCCAGGATCAGGCCATAGACCTCCTCCAGCTCGATAAAGCCTGCCAGCGCATGCCGGTAGTGTCCGGCCAGGACCCGGCCCTCCAGCAGGATCTCGGCCTCCCTGACCTTGAGGACCTTCCAGGCAATCTCGGCTCCCAGCTCAAAACGCCTGGAGAAACGCGGCTCACGGCTCCAATGCCCGATGAATTCCTGGGATTCCTTCAACCCGATGCGGCCGCTGAAGCCCTGGCCGACCGCCGGCATTTTCTGCAGTTCAGCAGTCTGAAGCTGCACTCCCGACAGAAAGACCGAACAGAATAAAAGAACCCGCGTATTCTGTATGCGAAGCATGATACTCATCAGGCTACTTCCTGACCGCCCCGCAGTCAAATCGACAACCTCATGGCGTACTGGACACCTCCGCACATAGATGGAAGTATGTCTGCATGTCCAGATACAAATCAGTCCTCATGGTCATCGTGCTGGCGCTGCTCAGCACCCTCGTCCTCGCCCTCCAGGTCAAGATCAAGAACAAGCAATACAAGCGAACTCACCAGGCGGCTCTCGCCCTGATCACGGAAAACAAGGCCGCCGCGGCCGTCAAATCGCTCCAGGCTCTTCTTGAAAAGACCCCGAAGGATGCCGAGACCCACTATATGCTCGCGGTGGCCCTGGCAAATCTCGGCCAGGAGAAAAAAGCCGAGCAGGCACTCCAGGGCGCTCTCGACAGCGGACTTCCCCCGGGAAGAATCATCGGAGGTACCCGCACAGGTCTCGGCCGCCTGGCGAAAACAGACCTCTACAAAAAACTCCTCGCTGAAAACCTCGATTCCATAATTCACGGCCCCATGCTCGGCTGCATCGGTCATGACAGCGTAAGGGTCTGGGCTCGTACCGCCCGCGAAGCGAACATAGAGGTCATCGTCTCTGAAACGAGCGATCTCTCGGAGCCCGCAGCCAGCGCGAAGGCGCGATCAAAGAGAGGCGGCGACTTCACCGCCGTCCTGCAGGTCTCCGGGCTGAAGAAAAATACGGCCTACCATTACGGGATAGGAATCAACGGAACAAAGCCTGCGAACGCGGGCGCCTTCCGAACGGTCGAAGCTCCCGGGAGCGGACTGTCGCTCCGGCTCGCCTTCGGCGGCGGCGCCGGCTACACCCCCCAGCATGAGCGCATGTGGAATACCATCAACGACTCTAAGCCCGACATCCTGCTGCTCCTGGGCGACAACATCTACAGTGACGCGCCCCAGAGTCCTGAGATGCAGCACTATTGCTACTACCGCCGGCAATCCCGCCCGGAGTTCAGAAAGCTGATAGCCTCGACACCGGTCTATACGATCTGGGACGATCATGATTTCGGCGTCAACGACTGCTCCTACGGACCGGCTATCAACATTCCCGCCTGGAAGAAGCCGGTCTGGAAGGTCTTCAGCAACAACTGGGTCAACCCGGGCTACGGCACCAACAAGGCGCCCGGCTGCTACTACGATTTCCAACTCGGTGACATCCATTTCATCATGCTCGACGGGCGCTTCTACCGCGACAAGCAGACCAAGAAGAAAAAGAAGGAGGCTGCTGCGAAGAAGAAGGCACCCTCCATGCTCGGCAAACAGCAGAAAAAGTGGCTGCGGGAGACCTTGCGAGGTTCGAAGGCCACCTTTCGGGTGATCTGCTCGCCGGTACCCTGGGTCTTCGCGGCCAAGGGGGACAGCCTCGATACCTGGAACGGATTCAAGGAGGAGCGAAACGAGATCTTCGCCTTCCTCTCGAAGGAAAAGATCGAGGGAATACTGCTGATGTCCGCCGACCGGCACCGCTCCGACCTGTGGAAGATCCAGCGCGAGGGCGCCTATCCCCTCTGGGAGTTCAATAGCTCGCGCCTGACCAACATCCATGTTCATGCAACCATGAAGGCGGCCGAGTTCTCCTACAACGCCAAGCAGTCCTTCGGGATCGTGAGCTTTGATACGACCATCGACGACCCGACCGTCACCTACGCGATCCGCAACATCGACGGCAAAGAGGTCTTCTCCAGAACCCTGAAACGAAGCACCCTGACTCACAAATGATGCAAACTTTCGGTTCCCTTTCAGCCATCTGCTCAAACATTGTCGCCCAGTCCACCCCGGAAGTTTCCGCGAAAGCAACGGCGCTCATCACAGATGACGCTGTGATTCTCGGCCTGCTGCTGGTGGTCCTGGCGGTGATCTTCAAGACGGCCTCTCTCAAGCACCCCTTCTGGAAAAAGTTCTATACGTTCTGTCCGGTGCTGCTCTTGTGCTACTTCATCCCGGCCATCCTTGGCAGCTTCAACATCGTCGCCACCGACAAGGATGGCTCGAAGCTCTACTTTGTCGCCAAGAATTACATGCTGCCCACCAGCCTGGTGCTCCTGACCCTGAGCATTGATCTCAAGGGGATCATCGGCCTGGGTCCCAAGGCGCTCATCCTCTTTCTGACCGGCACCGTGGGCATCCTGCTCGGTGGACCGCTGGCCATCCTGCTTGTCTCGACCTTCTCGCCGGAAATGGTAGCCGGAAATGGCCCCGAGGCGGTGTGGAGAGGGATGGCTACCTGCGCCGGCAGCTGGATCGGCGGAGGCGCCAACCAGGCCGCCATGAAAGAGGTCTTCGAAGTCGGCGAGACGATTTTCGCGCAGATGATCACGGTCGATGTACTGGTGGCCAACGTCTGGATGGCAGGCCTCCTGATTATCGCTGGGAAATCACGCCAGATCGACGCCTGGCTCAAGGCCGACACCAGCGCTATCGATACTCTCAAAGACCGCATGAGTGCCTACCAGGCCGAGACCCTCCGCATCCCCAAAACAGCCGACACCCTCATGGTGCTGGCCGCCGGCTTCTCCGTGACCGCCCTGTCGCACTTCCTCTCAGGAAGAATCGCCGCCGGGTGCGAAGAGCTTGCGCTTACGAACCCCTGGATCAAAGACTTCAACCTCACCAGCACCTTCTTCTGGCTGGTGGTTCTTGCCACCACCGGGGGAGTAATGCTCTCCTTCACCCGTCTGAAAAACCTCGAAGGGGTGGGCGCCTCGCGCATAGCAACCGTCTTCCTCTACCTGCTGGTCGTCACGATCGGGCTCAAGATGGACATCTTCGCCATCTTCAACAATCCCGGGGTCTTCGTCATCGGGGGAATCTGGATGTTGATCCACATCCTGCTCCTCGTTGGAATGACCATCCTGATCAGGGCCCCGGTCTTCTTCATGGCCGTCGGCAGCAAGGCCAATATCGGCGGCGCGGTCTCGGCGCCGATCGTAGCCGCAGCCTTCCATCCATCGCTGGCGCCGGTCGGAGTCCTGCTCGCGGTCCTGGGCTACGCACTGGGAACCTACGCCGCCTGGCTCTGCGGTCTCATGATGCAGGCCGTCGCCCCGCCCGGTTAGCAGGGCGAGGCCTTCCCGCGCCTATTTCTCGGTCACCGTGCATTTTGTGATCTTCAGCTTTTCCGAGGTCTTGCCGCTGGCATCCGGGCTACCTGCTTTCTCGAGCGCCTGGACCACGTCAAGCCCCTCGACCACCTTGCCGTAGATCGTATAGCTGCCGTCGAGACTGGGGGTGGGACCGAAGGTGATAAAGAACTGGCTCCCATCGGTTCCAGGGCCGGCGTTCGCGGTACTCAGCACGCCGGCGCTGTCGTGCTTCACGTCCTTCGAGAACTCCCCGCCAAACTGGTAGCCGGGACCATCTTCGCCGGTGCCGGCAGGGCAACCTCCCTGGGCCATAAAGCCCTGGATAACCCGGTGAAAGATCAGGCCATCATAATATCCGAGACGGGTGAGATAGATCGCGCTCGAGACGTGCATAGGCGCAACCTCGGGAATGAAACGAATGCGGATCTTGCCCTTGTTCGTCTCCATGTTCCAGAACAGGCTCTTGCCCCTGGGGAAGACGTACTTTGGCGGCTTGCGAAGTTTCTTGCGCCAGTTCAGGACTGACTTATTGACCTTGCCAGCTGCGATGAACTTGTCAATCGCCGCGAAACTGAACTCTTCCCTTACGATTTGCTCCGTGGTGATAGTGCACTTTTTCATGAACAACGCCTCTGCGGTCTTCCCGGTGCGTGACCCCAGCGCCTCCAATACCTTGAGCACCTTCAGACCCTCCACCACCTCGCCGAAGAGGGTGTGACGGTTGTTGAGCCAGGGAGTCGCCTTGAAGGTAAGGAAGAACTGGCTGCCATCGGTTCCAGGGCCCGAGTTCGCCATGCTGAGGAGTCCCGGGCGATCATGCTTCACCGAAGATGAGAACTCGCCGCTGTACTTGAAGCCCGGGCTGCCGGTGCCGGTACCTAGAGGACAGCCGCCCTGGGCCATGAACCCGGTGATAACACGATGGAAAGGCAGGGTGTCGTAGAACCCCAGGCGGGTCAGGTAGATCGTGCTGGAGACGTGCATCGGAGCGACATCGGACCACAGCTTCACCTTCATCGAACCCTTATTGGTTTCAATGTTCCAGAAATAATCCGTATCCCCTTTTCCAAAGTCGGCCTGGGGCGGCTTCGGCAATCCAAGTCGCCAGCGCGGCGATGACTTATCGATCTTTTTCGAAGAGATGAACTTATCGATCTCTGCGATCGCGGAATCCGGGGTCTTTTTGTCCTGGGAATAAGCGGTCGATACAAACGTCAGCGCCAGCGCGAATAAAACGCAGCCGGCTGAAACAAGAGCGCGGAATTGTGTCACTTCTGTCACCTCATCAGGTCAAGCGGTTGTAGTACGCAACCCGCAGAACGGGTTGCCAAAAGAACGATCATTCTATTCTGCCTCCCTGAGTTCAAGAAGAATCACGAAAAGCTCACCTCGCTGACATCTGCGCAAGGGGAAGAACCTTCAAATTACTGGAACATGGAAGTGAAGAACATTATGCTGAAAGCACTTATGACGGAAGTGAAGCTCGCGACACGACCTCTCCAGCTGATGATTCGAGCCCTGCTGCCGATTATTATCACCCTGCTTCTTCAGACGACCCTCACCAGGGCAGAAGACCAGGCGGCGCAGCCCGATGCTCCAGCCATCAAATTTTTCGAGCAACGAATCCGGCCGCTCTTCATCGAGCGCTGCCACAAATGCCATAGTGAAAAAAAACAGCGCGGTGAGCTGCGCCTCGATTCGCTGCAGGCTCTGCTCAACGGCGGAGAGTCCGGCCCCTCCATTGTCCCTGGCGCGCCGGAAAAGAGCCTGCTGATCCAGGCGGTCCAATACCGCGAAGAGCTCAAGATGCCTCCGAAGAAGCGGCTCTCCGACAGGGAGATCGCCGACCTCGCGGCCTGGGTCAAGATGGGCGCGCCCTGGCCAGGCGCGGCGGCTGGAAAAGCTCCCGCTGTAAAAACAGCCGGCTCTGCCTACGAAGCCATCTTGCGTGAATCAGGAAGCCACTGGGCTTTCCAGCCTCTGAAGCGTGAAGCTCCCCCCCTGGTAAAAAAGAAAGGCTGGATTCGTTCGCCGATCGACAGCTTTATTCTTGGCGCCCTGGAGGACAGCAACCTGGCGCCCAGCCCCCCTGCCACCCCGGGAACACTTATCCGGAGGGTCTATTTTGATCTCATAGGCCTGCCGCCCGGGCAGAAAGAGATCGAGGAGTTCACCTCCGACAACTCGCCGGAAAACTACGAAAAGATCATCGATCGACTGCTCTCCTCTCCCCGCTACGGAGAACGCTGGGGACGTCACTGGCTGGATGTCGCCCGCTACGCCGACTCAAACGGCCTTGACGAAAACATCGCCTACATCCAGGCCTGGCGCTACCGGGACTGGGTCATCGACAGCTTCAACCGTGACAAGCCCTACGATGAATTCCTCCGCGCCCAGCTCGCCGGCGACCTCCTCCAGAGCCCCGACCCCGACAGCGACTACGAGGACAAGGTGGCGACAGGCTTCCTCTCGATCGGCCCGAAGATGCTCGCTGAGGATGATGGCCGGAAGATGGAACTCGACATCGTCGACGAACAGGTCGATACGGTCGGACGGGTCTTCATGGGAATGACCCTGGGTTGCGCCCGCTGCCATGATCACAAATTCGATCCGATCTCCTCGAGAGACTATTACTCCATGGCCTCGATTTTCAAGAGCACCAGGACCATGGAGAATTTCAAGGTCGTCGCGGCCTGGCACGAATACGATTTCCCCACTGGCGAAGAACGCCTGCTCAAGGTCCAGCTGGCTGCCAGGCAGCGTGAGCTCGAGGCGCGCCGCAAAGCCGCCGGCGAAGAGGTCGAGCGATCGCACAGGAAGACGTTTGGCCCCTACCTGCGGGGCGCCTGGGAGCTTCTTCGCTTTCCGCCCCTCGTTCCTGAGAAACCGCGAGAGGCGCTCGCCGCGAAGATCCCCGCCGCTGAGCTTCCCGGACGGGGAATTCTCATCGAGATGGAAAAATTTCAGCGTAAAGAAAAAGATCTCGTCATCGATACCGCCGGCTACGGAAAGGGCATCGGAGTCTTGCTCAGCAGAGTGAATGCCGCCGCCGAGTATGACCTGGAGATCCCGTTGGAGGGGCTCTACCAGCTCGATGTCCGGCACGCCGCGGCCGAATCCCGTCCCGTGGTTGTCATCGTCAACGGCGACACCAGAATCACCGGCGTGGCGGCCGCCATCACAGGGAGCTGGTATCCCGACACCCAGAAATGGTTCCCGGCGGCAGCCATCCATCTTGCCCGGGGCCGCAATGTTCTGCGTTTTGAACGCTACGGCGGCCCCATCCCCCATCTGGACAAGTTCTTCCTCAGCAGGGTCGACCCGCCTCTAAAGCCGGAAAATCCGGACGGAACAAAAAACCTCCCCCTGGTTCTCGAGCTGGAAGCCGCGGCGAAAACCACAGGAGATCTCGTCATCCAGCGCGATGGGAATGGCGAAGGCATCGGCATCCTGGCCAGCGTAAAGAATGCCGCTGCCGAGATCGAGCTGACTAACGGCGAAGAAGGCTACCGGCTCCTTAGAATCCGGCATGCCACGAAGGAATCAAGACCTGTTCGCCTCTTTCTCAACGACCGGCTTCTTGGCAACGCGTGCGGGCAGGTAACCGGTGGCTGGGGACCGATGAGCCAGCGCTGGTTCACTCAGGGCGTCCTCTACCTTCCCGCCGGAAAGAACAGGCTGCGGATTGAGAGGACCGATGGCCCACTGCCCCACCTGGACAAGCTCTCGCTCCAGCGCATCAAGCCTGGCGAAGGCGCGAACGAGCACTATCGAAGCGCTTCGGAGATCGCCCGGTCGCTCGGACTTCGCGCAGAGCTGCTGCGCGCCTGGACGACCATCAGCTCCGACAATCCCGCACTCCTTGAAAAGCTCGATGAGGCCGCCAGGACAGGGCTTTCCGCCGACAAGATCGCCCCGGCCCTGGGTGAGAAGCTGCTCGCGGAGACCGCGGCGATGGCGGGAGATGCTCTCAACCTGGCCTTTCCCGAGAACAAACGCCAGGCTCTCTTTTCCACTAAGGCGCGCGAAGCGCTAGCGGCCATTGAAAAAACCCAGGCCGAGCTGAAAAAGAAAATGGCTGTCAAGCTCAAGGTCATGGGTGTGAGGGAAGGAAAGGCGGAAGACCTCAAGGTTCATCTCCGAGGCAGCTACCTCACCCTCGGCGAGCAGACCAGAAAAGGCTTCCCGAGCTTCCTGGCAGGCTTCAGCAGGCCTGAAATCAAGACCACCAGCGGTCGCCTCGAACTGGCCACGTGGCTCAGCGACCCCCGGCACCCGCTCACCGGACGGGTCATGGCCTACAGGATCTGGCGCTGGCATTTTGGCCAGGGCATCGTCAGGAGCACCGACAACTTTGGCCGACTGGGATCGAGCCCGAGCCACGCTGGCCTGCTTGACTGGCTCGCGTCGATGCTGATCGACGAGGGATGGTCAGTGAAACGCCTGCACAAGGAGATCCTCACCTCGAACACCTACCGGCTAGGGAGCGCGTTCAATCCGGCGGCCGCCGTGGCGGACCCTGGCAACACGCTGCGCTGGAGGTGGAGCAGGAGACGCCTGGAAGCTGAATCTATCCGCGACTCATTACTGGACCTCGGCGGGCGATTCGACCGGAAGATGGGCGGACAGTTGCTGGCCGCGGGAGCGAGAGCGTATGTGACAGGTACAGCTTCCAAGCAGAACACCTACGATGCCCCCAGGCGCTCGGTCTACCTGCCGGTGCTGCGCAGCGCAGTCTACGATGTTCTGCAATCCTTCGACTTCCCTGACCCGAGCGTCGTCAATGGCGACCGCTCGACGACAACCATCCCCTCGCAGGCCCTCGTCATGATGAACTCAGCCCTCATGGACCAGGCGGCGCAAGGTCTCGCCGGCCGTCTCCTCAACTCCGGCACAGCCGACAACCTGGCCCTTGTACGACAAGCCTTCCTCCAGGTATTGGGCCGCCCCGCTGGCGATGATGAAGAAAATCACTGGATCTCGATGCTCATAAAACTCGAAGAAAGCTACCGGGAGGCGGGCGAAAAGGAGTCCAGGAAGAAGGCCTGGAGAAGCTTTGCGAGAGTACTGCTGTCTTCCAACGAGTTCATCTATGTAGAATGAATGAAGAGAAAATCGAAAAAATCCGGACAACGAATAGAATGAGCCACCACTGGACCGACCCCCTGGGCAGAACAAAGACCCGGCGACAGATGCTCCAGGAGAGCGGCGCCGGCTTCGGCGGCCTCGCGCTGAGCTGGATGCTCGGCCGGGAAGCTATAGCCGAAGAGGCGACAGCCGCCCAGCCGCTGGCGATCCGCGAGGGACATCACACCGCACGGGCCAAGCGGGTCATCTTTCTCTTCATGCACGGCGGCCCATCCCAGGTGGACACCTTCGACCACAAGCCCCTGCTCGACCGCGACGACGGCAAGAAGCTGCCCTTCCCCAAGCCGCGAATCGTCTCCGGCGCCACCGGCAACCTGCTGCGTTCGCCGTGGAAATTCAGACCCCGCGGCGAGAGCGGCATTCCAGTCAGCGATCTCTTCCCGGAGGTAGGCAGTCGAGTTGATGACCTCTGCGTCATCAACAGCATCTACGGCTCCAACTCGCGCCATGGCGGCGCCCTGCTTGAGCTTCACACCGGCAGTGACACCTTTATCCGCCCCAGCATGGGTTCGTGGATCTGCTACGGCCTCGGCAGCGAAAACGCCGACCTCCCCGGGTTCATCACCATCTGTCCTACCCTTGGACACGGCGGCGTCAACGCCTGGAGTTCATCATTCCTTCCGGCCCACTACCAGGGTACCCCGGTGGGCTACACCAGCGTCCCGGCGGACAAGGCCAAGATCCCCTACATCACCAACCAGCACACCCCGGCGGCCATCCAGCGCATCGAGCTCGACCTGCTGCGACAGATGAACGAAGAGCAGCTGCGTCACATCGGCAGGGACACTGACCTCGAGAGCCGGATCGGTTCCTTCGAGCTCGCCTACCGCATGCAGACCGCCGCGCCGGAGGTCCAGGATATCGCAGGAGAATCTGAGGCCACGCGCAAGCTCTACGGGCTCGACAAGCCGAATACGAAGAACTTCGGGCGCCAGTGCCTGATGGCCCGGCGCTTTGCCGAGGCCGGCGTCCGCTTCATCCAATGCACCCACAGCTACAAATGGGACCAGCACGGGAATTTACGAAAGGACCACGCAAAAAATGCCGCAGAGGTCGACAAGCCCATCGCCGGGCTGCTCGAGGACCTCAAGCAGCGCGGCCTGCTCCAGGACACCCTCGTGGTATGGGGTGGTGAGTTCGGGAGAACACCGACCTCCCAGGGAAAACGCGACGGCCGCGACCACAGCCCGCATGGCTTCACCATGTGGATGGCCGGAGGAGGGGTGCGCGGAGG
>DODI01000410.1:0-6493 GCA_003509045.1 Planctomycetota bacterium
TGGTCTATTTCCATGGAGGAGGCTGGGTGATCGGTGATCTCGACACCCATGAGGGTGTCTGCCGCGCCTTCGCCAACGCTGCCGGCTGCGCTGTGTTCAGCGTCGACTATCGTCTCGCTCCTGAGCACAAATATCCCGCCGCGGCGGATGACTGCTACGCCTTCACCAGGTGGCTGGCCGCGAACTCAGGGTCGCAGGGAGTCGATGCCGAGAGGATCGCGGTTGGCGGTGACAGCGCCGGCGGCAATCTTGCCGCCGTGGTGGCGCTCATGGCCAGGGATGCCGGTCAGCCGGAGCTCTGTTGCCAACTCCTGATCTACCCGGTTACGGACTGTTGCCTGGAAACCCCCAGCTACCTGGAAAATGCCGAAGGCTTCGGGCTGACCCTCGCCGGGATGCGATGGTTCTGGGATCACTATCGAGCCTCAGAGAGCGATGGCCGTGAGTTCAAGGCCTCGCCCCTACAGGCCGAGAACCTCGAGGGGCTGCCCCCGGCGTACGTCATCACGGCCGGCTTTGACCCGCTTCGTGATGAAGGGGATGCCTACGCTGCCAGGTTGATCGAGGCGGGTGTCCCAGTCGAGCTTGATCGCTACGAGGGGATGATCCATGGATTTTGCGTATACCTCGGCCGGCTGGAGCAGGCAGGGGTTGCTGTCGCCAGGATGTCCGCCGCCTTGCGGCGCAGCTTCGGCCAGGGGGACTGAACGCAGCCCGGGGGCTCTCTCAGCGGGCGTGGTCGAGAACGATGATGGTCGTTGCCGCCGGAATCGTGTCACGCGTAACGATGAGCTCGGGGCCGCCGGGGGTCTCGATGGGGTAGCCGGAGCAGGCTTCGAGAAAATCCTCGACAGGCTGAAGGTCGAGATTGACCTTCGGAGTCTTGTAGTGCATCGGGAGCACCAGGGGAGGCCGGGTTTTCGTCACCAGCTCGGCCAGGTCCGGGATCTTGATGGTGGGGGGGCCTCCGGCGAGGGCGAGCAGCACATCTGTGCCGTGCAGGAATTCGAGCGCTTCTCCTTCCAGGGGATGGCCGAGGTCTCCCTGGTGGGCGACAGTGATGCCTTCCAGCTCGAATTTAACCAGGGAGTTGGGGCCCTCCTTGTCTTCTGTTTCATAGACCTCGAAGGCCGCAAGCTCAACGCCTCTGCAGGTCCTCGAGCCACCGACATATTCCAGGGCATCGAACAGCTCGTAGTCTCCCTGGATTGACGAGAGATCGGAGTGGTAGCGCTCGTTGTGGTGGCTGATTGAGACGATATCGGCCTCTTCATCAATCGGGAGGTAACCACCGCACTCGGGGTAGTTGTAGGGGTCGAGGATCAGCTTGACCGCCTCGCCGGCTGGATTGACTCCTTCGATTGAGAAGGCCGCATGTCCGAACCAGGTGATTTTCATCTATTCTCCGTTCCGCCTTTTGTCACTCGTGAAAACAACTCCTCCGCGTTCCCCTGGAACATTAAGAGGCTCCGAAGTGTTTTTTTTCAAGCAGAAGTCTACTATTCTTTGTCCTGACTATGAAGTATCGACAGCTTGGCCGCACCGGCCTGCAGGTTTCAGCGCTCAGCTTTGGAGCCTCCTCGCTTGGAGGAGTTTTTCGCGATATCGATGAAGCCGAGGGGATTCGCACCGTACACGTCGCTCTGGAGGAGGGTATCAACCTCATCGACGTGGCTCCCTATTATGGCCAGACAAGGGCGGAGGCCGTGCTCGGGAAGGCTCTGCGCGGAATTCCACGAGAGAGCTATTACCTTGCAACCAAGGTCGGTCGCTACGGTGCCCGGGAATTCGACTTTTCCTCCAGGCGGGTGACGGAGTCGGTGGATGAGAGCCTGGGGCGCCTGGGAACCGAGCACATTGACCTGATCCAGGTTCATGACATCGAATTCGGCTCGCTCGACATCGTCATCGAGGAGACCCTGCCGGCACTGCGGGAGCTCCAGCGCTCCGGCAAGGTGGGACATGTGGGCATCACCGGTCTTCCTGTGGGAATCTTTTCCAGGGTTGCGCAGCGGGCCGAGGTGGACACCGTGCTCTCCTATTCACGCTACTGCCTCAATGACACCTCGCTGCTTGGCGTCCTGCCGGAGCTCGAGGATCGCGGGATTGGGATCCTGACCGCATCGCCGCTCTCGATGGGGCTGCTCTCCCATCGCGGACCACCCGCGTGGCACCCCGCGCCGGCGGAATTGAAGGAGGCCTGCGCCAGGGCGGCGGAACATTGCTCCCGGCGCGGGGCGGATATTTCGAAGCTGGCCCTGCAGTTCTCCACCTCGCAGGAACGTCTGGCTAGTTGCATCGTCGGAAGTGCCGATCCGGAGAACATTCGCAGAAACTGCAGGTGGATCGAGGAGCCTCTCGATGAGGAGCTCCTTGCCGAGGTTCGGAAGATTTTCGAGCCCGTTAAGGATCTCTGCTGGTACGAGGGGCTGCCCGAGAACAGCGATTGAATCAGGCAGGCTCTAGGATTCTAAGGGTCGCGCCTGCGACATGGTCGACTACCCGCTCGCGATAGGCGGCCATGTGTTCAGAGTCAAGATGGGCCTGCAGGGAATCGATGTCCGACCACTTCTCGATAATGGTGACGGCGTTGGTTCGCAGGGAAGCCTGCCGCTCAATTCCCGTCCTGGCATCGATGGTTGCTCCATACTCCAGGCAGCCATCTTCATCGAGTACCAGCGGTACCACCCTTTTGAATTCTTCGAGGAAGGCCTCTCGCCTGCCTTCGGCGGTTTCAATCTCAGCTATCACGTGGATCATGGTCGGTCTCCGGATTGTCGGGGATGGTGTCGGTTTCGATCTTTTCCCCCGCCGCGGCTCTCTTTCCGCTGAGCCAGGCTGGCAGCCCTGGCCGCACGAAGATGAAACTCAGGACAAGAGCCGTGAAAAAACCGGCGTAGATGATGATGAAGGTGGTTGTTCCCAGGTTGAAGAACATGATCTTGTGGATCCAGTACTGCATGAAGGTCTGCTCTCCGTAGACGGTCTGTTCGCCAAGAGTGCGGAGCTGGATCTCCCAATCGGTCAGGGGGCAGGCAATGCCGAAGACCGATTCCAGCAGAACAACGCCCATCGCGAGAATATGGATCGCCCGGAAGTAGAAATTCCTGACGAAGCTCCAACGGCGAAAGTACCCGATCCAGGTGATCAGCAGGCCGATGATGACGAAGGCGACAAAGGCGAAATGAATGACCAGCACGGTGTCCGCCAGCAGCCTGTAGGTGTCCTGGTTTGTCATCTGTTCTGTTCTCCTGCCCCCGGGCAGCCTTGAGTTCTCTTTCCGGCTATTACACCGGCCTGGCTGAGATGACGTAATCGTATCCGAATCGAATGCCGCGGTGAACATCATAGAAGGCGAGGGCTGTCTGCCGGAGCTTGTCGATGCGGCTGCGCAGGCCGCTGACGAGCTCCTGGTTCTCGATGAATTCGAGCTTCCTGCGGCATACGTCCAGCTGCTCGTTGATGAACTTGCTGCCGTAGATGATCGGAAAGCGTTTCTCTTCTTCGACAGCGAAGCCGGAGCTCTCCAGCTGACCGATGACCCAGTCGGCCGGGTATTCCCTGTGGCACCGATGGCCCGCGTGAAGTATGCAGGCATCTCGCAGGTTGGCGATCTCCATGACCAGGCGTCCGCCGGCATCTTCCGGCTTCTCATGGTAGGGTTCCAGTCCGACGAGGTAGAGGCGTGTGCCGACATGGGGTCGAAGGCGCCGCAGGAACCTGTACTGAAAATACGGGGAGAAGCGGTCCATCGATCCGATGAGATAGTCCGCCAGCACGACATCAAAGATCTCGCCTTCGAGCAGGAGCGGGTCGCCCCAGTTCCCCGAAAGCACCCGGTCCCCTTCGCGGCGGCGGTCACTGAATTCATTTTCTATTCTGAGGGCTCGCTGGGGATCGGCGGTGATCGCCGTCCAGTTCATGGTGTTGAGGCCGGTTACCCAACGCAGGGATGCGTTTCCCGTTCCGGCATCGAGGAACCTGCCCCAGGGCTTGCCGTCCTGGAGGAACTCGATGTGCTTGAAGAGGGCGTCGGTGGTCATAGCCTCCTCCCGTCTTTCCCCAGCAACCTGTCAACCTCTTCGGCCGTTGGCAGGGAAGGCTGCGCGCCGAGGCGCGTAACCGCGAGAGCTCCCGCGGCCATCGCCCGCCTGGTGGCCTCCCTGATCCCAGTATTGCGGGAGTACTCGAGCGCGAGCGCCGCGGTAAAGCTGTCGCCCGCCGCGGTGGTGTCCACCACGTCGACATCGAGGGCCTCTATCAATTCCCACCGACCCTCGCTCTTGCAGAGCGCGCCGCGTTCGCCAAGTTTCAGAACGATCTCGCGCGCGCCGGTTGATTCCTCCAGGAGAGCCGCGGCGCGGCTGGCCGAGTCGAACTCATCAGGACGGATGCCCGTGAGGGCCTCTGTCTCGCTCTCATTCGGCGAGAGGACCGTGACGCCTCGTAGCTTCTCCAGCGGTAGCTTTGCAGGAGGCCCGGCATCCAGGATCACCGGGATTTCACGGGCGGCGCCGGCTGAGATCGCGTGGCAGACTGTCTCGAGCGGGATCTCCAGCTGCAGCAGGATCGCGTCCCAGGCAGCTTCCCCTGCGAGGGCTCGGTCGACATCTCCGGGAAGCAGGGCATCGTTGGCGCCGGCGATCAGCACGATGCGGTTCTCGCCTTCCTGGTCGACGATGATGGTCGCGTTGCCGGTCGGAAGAGAATCTACAGCGGCCACATTCTCCGTGTCGACGCCATTTTCCTTCAGCTTGCCGACGAGCTCTTCTCCCCAGGGGTCGGTTCCAACGCGCCCCAGGAGACTGGCGCTGGCCCCAAGCCGGGAAAGAGCCACGGCCTGGTTGGCTCCCTTGCCGCCGGGTATCAGGCTGAGGTCAGTACCCAGAACGGTCTCTCCCGGAGCCGGAAACTTTTCCGCTCTCAGCACAACGTCCATGTTGATGCTGCCGATCACGAGGATCCGGGGCCTTCCGCCCATGTCCTGACTCCTTTGAGATGATTCGCTGTAGCGGCGCCTTTGCGGGTCGGCCGCTTCAGGCGCAGATGGTAAGTAGCCCGGGCTTCGGTAACAAGAGAAACCCCGGGGCGCTCGCTCGTCGGGCAGGAATAATAAGCAGCTATTTTTTCCTCGTAGAAGGTATCCTGTAAAAAAGAGAGGAGCGAAGTAGTCGGATGAGAGTTCCAGGTTTTTCGCAAGTACGGCTGGCTGCTATGTTGGCCCTGGTAGTGTTCTTCGCGGGTCCAGCGGAACTCCTGCCTGCGGATTCCATCAGCAAGACGGCGCTCAAGGCGGCGGTGAAGAGAGGCTCCGAGCTGATCGTCGGCAAGCAGGAGAGCCTTGGCCTCAAGGGGGCCGCCAGCAGCGAGTGGCCCTACGAAGGGGTCTACCGGGTTCGCCGCCCGGGAAAGAGAGGCGGGATCATACCTGTCGGCTATCGTGTCGGGGGTACGGCGATCTGTTCGTGGGCTCTGCTGAAGACGCCGGGCTACAGGTCATCGAAGGCTGCCCAGGCCGCGGTCAAGCGGGGCCGCGATTTTATCGTCGCCTCTTTGAAAGATCCGCTGATGTCGCCGGGCTTCAACAGCACCTACGACGTTCGTGGCTGGGGACATGCCTACGGTCTGCAGTTTCTGCTCGAGGCGAGAGCCAGCGGTAAGCTCGGCAGCAAGCGGGCCTATGACGAGCCTGTTCGGAAACTGGTGGCGGCCCTCGAGAGGACCGAGATCGTTCGAACCGGCGGCTGGAACTACTCTCGCCGTGGGGGAGCCGCAAAGAGCTCCCCACCCTCGACCTTCATGACGGCCGCCACTCTGCAGGCGCTTTTCGCGGCCGCGGCGAGCGGCTTCAAGGTGGATCCAGAGGTGGTCGACAGGGCTCTTGATTCCCTCGAAGACGCGCGACTTGATTCAGGCGCCTTCCAGTACGCGACCTATCCTCGCGGGAAAAACGGCAGGGGCTTCGAGGATGTTCCCGGGGCGGTGGGCCGGATGCCTCTTTGCGAGGTGACGCTCTATCTTGCCGGCCGCGGCAAGGTGGAGCGAATTCGCTCGAGCCTGGAGGCCTTCTTCGAGCATTGGGGGGAGCTGGAGAAGCGCCGCAAGAAGACGGGGACCCACGAGCCGCCCTATATGATCGCTCCCTATTATTTCTTCTTCGCGCATTATTACGCGGCCCAGGCCATCGAGCTGCTTCCCACCAGGCTGCGGACAGCCTACAGGCAGCGGCTCTACAAGCTCCTGTGGAAGATCCGGGAGAGCGATGGCGGCTGGAATGACCGTGTTTTTGAGCGCAGCAAGAGCTATAGCACGGCGATGACCATCCTGGCCATTTTGCAGCCTGGGCTTGATAAGCCGGTCGCCTGGAAGAAGAAATAAAAAATAGTCGGAAGCCGTTCCTGGCCGCATCTACGCATTGGCTGTGCAAATTGATTCCATCGGCCGGAACTGCTGCTATTCTTGTATTAACAAGGATCATCCAGTTTGTTGGCTT
>DODI01000041.1:0-2564 GCA_003509045.1 Planctomycetota bacterium
CAAGCCCGCAGCGACGCCGCCGGCGAAGCCCGCAGTCGCAACGCAGCAGACTCAGCAGCAGCCTAAGGATCCCGCGGCGGTCAAGGCCGCGCAGGTCGCTTCCGCTGCCAAGGCCGCGACCCAGAAGGCCGTACCCAAGCGTCGTCCGCTTGCCGTTTCCCGCAAGGTCGTCCTGACGATTGAGAGCGTTCTTTCCGGCGCCTCTCCTCGCGGTTCGCAGCTCTCCTTTCGCAAGGATGTAGCTGTAGAGCTGAACCTGACCCTCAAAAACGAAGGCAAGACGGACCAGAGGCTTCCTTCACCGGCTCTGCTGCCGTTGGGCTTTGAGGTCACTCGTCTGAGCGACAATAAGAAGATGACGGGAGATTTTAGCGCTGTCGCCGAGCCGGCCAGCTATTTCTCCACTCTCAAGAGCTGGGAAATCACCGGGCTGGCCGTCAGCCTCAATGAGTACTTTCCAAGCATGACGCCGTCCGGTCGCTACCGACTCAACTGGTCCGGCGCGGCCTTCATCTCGAACCTGGAGGCTCGATTCGCAAAGGTGAAGGACCTTCCCGATTACTCAGTTCTCAAGGCTGGGCTCATGAAGGACAATTCCATCAAGACGAGGAAGGTCTTCCTGGATCGTTCCGCCAACCGCTCCTCTTCACTTGGCGGTGATTTCGAGTTTTCCGTTTTCGGTACGGTCACCTCCAACGTCAAGTACTATGCGCGGGTCAATCTCACTACGGGTACCGACCCTATCGTTTTCGAGCTCTCCGGCAGCAAGCGGGGCAATCTCTTCGCTATGCGACAGTTTATCAATCTTGCCAACGAAGGGTTCTATGACCGTCTTAATTTCTATGATGTACAGGGGGATGATTACGCCCTGGGCGGCTGCTCAAGCAAGAACGGCATGGGGGTGCCTCCTATTCGCATTGCGAACCTGAAGAACGATGATGCCGTCAAGCATACGGCCGGTACGGTTTCCTTTCTGACGAGGGTCTCTTCCAAGCAGGGTAAGTCTCGCGGGGGCGAGGTCGGAAGCATCTTCTTCGTATCTCTGAAGGACCATCCGGAGCTGGATACCGAACACGTGCCGATCGGTAAGGTTGTCGAGGGACTTGACCAGATCAAGAAGCTTACTCCCCAGACGCTTTTTGACAGCGTGGTGATCCTGACCGAGGCTGAGTACAAAGGTGAGTCTCCGGATGCCGCCGCGGTGGCCTCCGCCGCCAAGCCGAATACTCCCAAGCCTCCCGCTACGGGCGAAGGAATCACGCTCGATAATCCTGAGGTCCTTATCAAGACCGCGAAGGGTGATCTCGAGGTGACTCTCTTCGAGAACAACTGCTACAGTACGGTAGCCAGCTTCGTCATGCTGGCGGAGCAGGGCTTTTTCTCCAAGGGACCCGATGGTGGGAAGATGACCTTCTATGAGTCTATCGAACAGGATGGTAAGAATCTCTGTCTGATCACCGGCAGTCCGACCAATGATGGAGATGGCGACCCGGGCTACAAGCTCATCGATGAGAAGACCAAGCACAAATGTGAGCGTGGCTCCCTTGTCATGTTGAAACAGTTTGATGAAGAGAAGGATGGATACGCTGAGAACAGCTCGGGCAGCCAATTCTTCATCTGCACCCAGGACATTCCCTACTTTGATGTCAACTTTGAGTTCACCGTCTTCGGCAAGGTGACCAAGGGACTGGAGGTCCTCGACAAGCTCAAGAAGGGCGATGCCCTCGAGGCCATCAATGTGGTCAAGAAGAAGAGTCACGGCTACGGAAACATCCGCAAGGCCAAGTAACAGCGGATAAGAATTCGCTGGCAGAAGAGGCCTGGAGACCGCCCTCGGTTTCCAGGCCTCTTTTTTCCGTTCAGGTTTGGCGTACCTGCTTTGCTCTGCTTGTCTCTGTGGGCGCAAGTGGATAAGATAGGCCGTCTGAACGAAACTAGGAAATGGCGCGATGAAAACTGCCGGACATCAGGAATACGACGAGGCTGCCGTTGCCCAGCTGTGCGGAGAGGTAGGCCAGAGGAGGCTCTCACTCCAGGAGTGGCTCGAGCTTCTTCCTGCCGCCGACGATGTTACGCAGCCGCTGGCTGTTTCCGACGAGGAGCTCTTCGCTCTCGCTGACAGCCACCGCCGGGAATTGCATCCCGATGATGTCGTTACCTACATCATCGATCGCAATATCAGCTATACCAATATCTGCACCTCGATCTGCAATTTCTGCGCCTTTTACCGCTCACCCGGCGAGGACGGGGGCTACGTCCTCTCCTACGAGGAAATCTTTTCGAAGGTAGAGGAGACGATCGAGCTCGGCGGCAGCGGAATCCTCTTCCAGGGTGGGCTTCATCCTGAGCTTGGGCTGGACTGGTATACGAAGCTCTTCAGCGAGCTTAAGAGTCGCTATGAAATCCACCTCCATTGTCTTTCTCCGACCGAAATCCTCGGCCTGGAGGAGGTTACAGGTCTCGGCGCCCGTGAGATCCTGACGATTCTCAAGGAGTCCGGCATGGACTCCATGCCCGGAGGGGGAGGCGAAATCCTCGTCGACGAGGTGCGCTCCAAGCGTCGC
>DODI01000379.1:0-5483 GCA_003509045.1 Planctomycetota bacterium
CGGCGAAGATGACGACCCCCTTGTGAACGACCAGCTTGGGGCCGAAGTTGAAGCTGCTGTTCTTGCCCCGGCCGGAGGACTCCGCCCGCCAACGTTCCTTGCCTGTTTTCCTGTCAAGACAGACAACCTCTCGCCCATCGTGAAAATAGACCCCGCCCTTGTCCGCGGCGAGGGTCAATGGAGCGACGCTCGTGCTCCGCTCCCACAGCTTCTTACCCGTACCCGCCTCGTAACCAACGACGCGACGCGGCTTCTTATTCCAGACGAACTCGGTTAGGACACGTCTCTGGTCCCCGACATTGAACTTCGGAACGTAACCGGCCAATTGGGTCAGCTCATCATTGGCAAGAGCAAGAACCAGCCCATCGGAGACGATGACCTCCTCGGTAGCGCCGGATTCCTCATAGACACGCAGGGTTTTCCCGGTGACTGCATCGATCTCCTCCAGCGGCGCAATCAGACCCCGGGTCACGTAGATCCGGTCCCCTATTGCCACCAGCCTCCGGGCAAGCTGGGTAGGACCGCTCTTGAGCGGCCAGAGGTGGTGATGCCATTTTCCAATCGAGCGTTTCCAGAGAATCACCCCATTGAAGGCGTCCCGGGCGATGAGCTTCCATCTTGACGGCGTCTGGATCGTGATACGAGAGCCCTCGTCCATGATATAGACGATACGCCCGTTGGCCGAGACCATGGCGCTCATGCTGGCCATTCGGTCATGGTGCCTGGACCAACGCGGGCTCCCCACCCACTGCAGGTGCTCCGGCGGCCCCACCACCGTGTCATGCGCAACGGCGTTTCCCCCTGGGCCATGCATGAAATGAGTCCAATCATCTATATTCTCCGGCCGCGGCTTGATGGTCTTTTTCCAGCCGCCATTCACCCTGGCATAGGCAACGCCGCGGGGAGCCAGTACACGCAGAACCTCATCCATGCCCACACCAGCCAGGTCTTCGATGACAACAAGATTGACGAGGTTCTCGATGTAGGGAAGCCTCTTGCCGGTCAGCCGGTCAACCGATACGCCGCCGTAGATCCCCAGCGCATGGATATGCTCCCTGGCAGCCTTGACCTTCTCAGCGTCGGTGTCGAGACCGTGCACCTGGTAGGCCGAGGTTCTGCGCAACGCAGCGGTAAGACGTCCATTGCCGCTGCCCAGATGAACAACGAGTCCGCCGTGGACACCCGTCGAGTCGAGGATGGAGCGAGCCTCCCCTGACTCATCCGCCGGCAAAGAAACCGGAAGTCCCAGCAGGACAGGAGCGAGAAATAAAATGGACAGGCGCGTCAGGTTTCGGAAAAGATCAACAGACATCAGCTACTCCAAAGAGATTGAATGTTTCAGCTATGAACCCGAAGCTCTCCAGGTGACAACCTGTGGAGTCTGAATTCCCCAGTTCACTAAGGTATCAACAAAGAAGCCGCAGAGGTAACCTTTCCCTGTGGGAAGCACGGATGCGCTCGAACCTGGAGCTCTCCTCCCGTGTCATCGACGGCGATTGATACCTTCGCCTCCGAGGAGTAGGGTATCTGTTCGCCGAACTTCTTCCGCGCGGCGCGCGCCTCGAATCATTTCAAAGAAAGAACTCCGCAATGAAAACGATCACAAGGCTCCTGGTTCTCTCCCTGCTGACCATTGGTTTCCTGGCAACCGCAGCCATGGCCGCGGCGCCAAAGCAGCCCAACGTCATCATCATCTTCATTGACGACATGGGCTACGGAGATGTCGGCTTCAATGGAGCCAAGGGCCCCAAGACCCCTAACCTCGATAAGATGGGCGCCGACGGAATGATCTTCTCCGACTTCTATGTCGGCTGCGCCGTCTGCTCCGGTTCACGAACATCCCTGATGACAGGCTGCCACTACCAGCGCCTGAGCATGAGCGCGGTCCTCTTCCCAAACAGCGGCAAGGGACTCCACCCTGACGAGGTCACCATCGCCGAGATGCTCAAGGACTCGGGCTACCGGACGGCCTGCATCGGAAAATGGCACCTCGGGCATCTGCCTCCCTGCCTGCCCACTTACCAGGGCTTTGAATACTACTACGGCATTCCCTACTCCAACGATATGTGGATCGACCCGGCCAATAAGCTCGCCGCTGACATCGTGATCCGCAACGGTCTCACCCGTGCGGACCTTGAAAAAGGGCACAAGAAGCGCAACTGGGTGCCGCTGTTTCGAGGCGAGGAAGTCATCGAATACCCAGCGGACCAGAGCACCCTCACGAAACGCTATACCGAGGAGGCCATTCGCTTCATCAAGGAAGACAAGGATAAGCCCTTCTTTCTCTACCTCCCGCACACCATGGTTCACCTGCCGCTGGCCGTCTCCAAGGCCTTCGCCGGGCGTACCGGGAAGCTGATCTGGGACGCCATCGAGGAGGTTGACTGGTCCGTTGGAGAGATTCTCAAGACTGTCCGAAATGAGGGGATCGCAGAGAAGACCCTGGTGATCTTCACGAGCGACAACGGCGCGGCCGTCGGCAGCTCCCTGCCCCTGAGAGCCAAGAAGGGCAGCGTCTATGATGGAGGTATCCGCGAGCCAACCGTGATGTGGTGGCCGGGCCAGGTCCCCGCCGGTAAGACCTGCCGGGAGGTCGCCGCGACAATCGACCTCCTCCCCACTCTCGCCGGGCTCTGCGGCGGCAGACTGCCGGAGCGAAAGATTGACGGGCTCGACATCTGGCCGCTGATGTCCGGGCGTGAAGGAGCGAAAAGTCCCCACGAGTTCTATGTTCTGATGCACGGCCCCGGTACCGTGCGAAGCGGCAAGTGGAAGTTCTACCCCTGGAAGGAAGGACGCGGCAAGCAGCGAGGAAAAGCTCCCGCCAACCCCTCGAGCCACCCTGTCCAGCTCTACGATACAGCGGCCGACATCGGCGAGAAAAACAACCTTGCAGCCAGCGCCAGCAACGCAGAGCTCGTCAATGATCTGCAGACGGCCTATGACGCGCACCTCGCAGAGATCAAGAAGAACAGGCGCCCCACCGCAGTGATGCCCAGGAAGAAAGAAGCCGATTCAGCCCAGCGTCCGAACCAGAAGAAGAACAACCAGAAGAAGAAAACCCAGAAGAAAAAAAATGCAGCTCGTGAATAAGAACACCCGGAGCCGAGCTTCCTTTCTCCTCCACCCCATCTTCGGCCTCGGCCTGGGAATCCTCCTGGCGCTGAGCTCCTCGGCCTGCACCACGGCAGCCTCGCTCTACCGGGTGAGGCCCTTAAGCAAAGAATTCGCAAACTCCTACAAGCTCGACACATCTTTCTATGCCAAGGGCACCCTGGTCCAGGACATCTTCATCGCCACCTCGAAGCAGGTCAGCGACCACGCCCATCGCGAGGCCGCCTACCAGTTTGACATGATGATGAAAAATCTCGACCCCGCCATTGCCCAGCGAATCAGGGACAGGAAGGTGCTCTGCATTCTCATCGGCCACAAGGAGTTCACCTCCGACCTCCCCCAATTCGGCAGCGACAAGAAGGGAGAAGAACTCGATTTCTACAATTGGCGCAGCCGCGGTTTTCTCGCCTGGCCCAAGGGCCGCCCCACCGTCGTCTTCGCCGAGGAGGACGTCCTCGAATACGAGGGAGGAATGAGACTCGAGAGCATCCTGATCCACGAGTTCGGTCATGTCGTTCATGGAGCCGGCTTCGACAAGAAGCTTCAGGACAAGCTGACAAGGGCCTTCAAAAACGCGGCGGAGAAGGACCTGTGGAATGATGGCCGGGCGGCCCAGCGGTTCCGGAGGGTAAAGAGCACCGAGCCTGTTTCGCTGCTGGACGCGCTGGTGAAATCGTTTCCGGACCAGCCGCCGGAGCTCATCAGGAGATGTCTCGATGGCGGCGACATCCTCGTCAACGACAAGCCCACTCACTCAAAGATCAAGGTCACCCGGGACGACAAGGTTCTGATCGTCTTCGGCGGGGCGAAGAAATGCTACGCCTCAAGGAACCGAAACGAATACTGGGCGGAGGGATTCCAGACCTGGTACGACACCAACCGAACCATGGATCATGATCACAACCACATCCACACCCGCGAACAATTCAAAGAATACGACCCGATGTTCGCGGCGCTCTGCAAGGAGGTGATGGGTGAATCCGCCTGGCGCTTCGTCTCGCCGCGTGAGCGCGCCGGCAAGGAACATCTCAGGGGTTTTGACCCGAAGAAGACCCCGAAGGTTGAACAACTCGAACATATCAAGAAGGCCGCCAACGACTATTACGACGGGTACTGGAAGAGCTTCTGGAAACGCCTGGCCCTGAAACACCTTCCCCCGACCGGCGCCGGGTAATCAACCCGATCCAATTCCTTGCCTCGAACCGCTCACCTCCATTAAGATGAGCGCATACTCCTGCGGCGCGGAAGCTGCTCTCAAAAACTGGATCGGGAACCATCCATGAAAAACTTCCTGGCGACGGCCCTACTGCCGGTCTTCGTCCTGATCTCCCTGGCGGCCGATCCCCCGGTCGCTCTCAGCGGCTGCCCTGACCGTGACGGAGATGGAGTCTGCAACGATGACGACAACTGTATCCTGACCTCGAATCCCGACCAGGCGGACGCGGATGGAGATGGGAGAGGGGACGCATGCGATTATTGCCCGGCCGACCCCGCCAACGACATCGACCATGACGGCATCTGCGGCGATGTCGACACCTGCCCGGACCTTTGGAACCCGGAC
Organism: Planctomycetota bacterium; assembly: GCA_003509045.1. Taxonomy (GTDB): domain Bacteria; phylum Planctomycetota; class UBA8108; order UBA8108; family UBA8108; genus UBA8108. The sequence continues at coordinate 4,676 of DODI01000379.1, forward strand.
CAGCTCCAGGAAGCTGGCCCTGATGGGAGCTGCCGGCCGGCCGAGTGGGTCGGACCTTTTATTCGAGGCGATTCCCAGGGAGACTACCATGTGCAGATCGGAGATGCCGTCCTGACCCTGAACTGGCTCTTCCTGGGGGCTCCGGAACCTCGGTGCGTGGCCTCAGCCGATGCCAGCGCCGATGGGAGAGTGGACATCAGCGACCCGATCTGGACACTGGTCTGGCTCTTTATGGGGGGAGTTCCTCCGCCGGCCCCGAACGAATGCGAGCTCTCCTCGAACGCCGGGGACATCTCTCTGGGCTGCGAAAGTTGGTTTTGCGATCAATAGGAAATCTGGCTCAAACAATAATCTACAGTCGTGATTGACGGATGACCGAAAACATGTCCGAAGAGAAAAACGAGATCGGCGAAAGTCTCCCCTGGTGTCCGACCTGCTCCAGCCACACCGATACCACTCAAAGAGACGACAAGGATGTCTGCGCGGTCTGCTACGAAGATGGTGTTTTCACGCCGGTCAACACCAAGCTCGCCTACATATCGCTTGGCATAGCCGCGATCTTTTTCTTTCTGGGAACATCGGCCTGGGGCACAACCAGCTTCTTCATCAGCGTTGTCCTGGCCAGCTTCAGCGTCAGCAAGTATCTCAAATATCGAAAATGGGCCGACTGGGCCGCGGGTGAACGACGGGAAGAAGAAAGTCGAAGGCGGGCGAAAAAGAAGAAACGGAGAAAGCAAAAGAGCGGAGAGAAAGCTCCTCACCGAAAGAAGGAGAGGCTCCGAAAGAACAAGAGCCTTCCCCCTGCGGA
>DODI01000219.1:0-3464 GCA_003509045.1 Planctomycetota bacterium
TTCCAGTCGTAGTCCTTTCGGAAGTGCTCGAAGGTGTCCGTGATGTCGACGGTCTTGCTGAAGGTCTTTCCATCATCTGTGCTCTTTCGGTAGTAGCAGCGCGCGTATTCGATGCAGTGGAGAAAGTGGATGGCGCCGGCCTTCGCGTCGGGGATCATGACCGGGTTGTTCATGGTCACCTCGCCCGGCTTGGCCAGCCCCTTCTTCAGGGCCACCTCGTTCTGTTGCACGTTTTTAGGAGGCTCTGAGATCTTGCGGGACTTCTCCCAGGTCCTTCCTCCATCGAGGCTCCTGCGCATGCGGATATCGATGGTGCTCCAGTCGCCTCCGCTTCGCGCCTCGCAGAACACGATGATGGTTCCCTTCGGCGAGACGATGACTCCCGGGATCCGGTAGTGTCTGTAGCCATCGGTGCCGGCCTCGAAGAGATCGATCTTCTTCAGCCCGGGCTCTTCGGCCGCGCAGGGGTCGGTATTGGCCGACAGCAGCGCTCCAGCCAGAATGAAGATTGAGATCCTGGGCATCTTTTCTCGGTTCTTCCGGGTTCAGGCGGCGTTTTCAGTGGAACCGACCGGTTCCTCTTTTCGCGGCTTTCAGCCACCCTCGAAACGCCTGAAGAGCAGGGCGATCACGGAGCCTGTCACGCCCCAGAGGACGACCGCGTCGATGAGTTCAACCAGGATGAAGGCGCCGGGGTAGCCGTACCAGGTCCAGAAGGGAACCATGAAGGCGGTGAAGCCGAAGAGCGCGAGGATAACAGAGATGCCCAGGCGCCTGCCGAAGCTTTTCTTTCCCATCGCGCACAGCAACGCCGCCAGCGCGAAGGAGCACAGGCAGCAGGTCATGAACTGCAGGATGATGCTCTCGGTCATCGGTTTGCCGCCATCGGGCCTGACCGCTCCGGTGACGAACATTCCCTTCGGGATCTCCTCGATCGCGGCCTGCCTGGCCTTGGCGGCATCTTCGGTGGAGAGCCCGGTGGTGTCAGGATAGGGCAGGAAATAGAAGCCCGGCCCGGAAGCGTTCTCTTCAAGGACAGCGGCGACCGCTTTTTCGTCCTTGAAGCTTGAGACCTTGAGGTCGTGGAGCCCCGATTGATGGAGGACAAAGCCGGTCATGAAATTGGCGATCCCCCCGATGAGTCCGGCGAGCATGATTTTTTTCATCAGTGATTCCTGTTTGTTTTCAGGGAAGCGTTCAGAAGAGCTCGCGGATGGGGTTCCCATCGGTGATGAGCTGGCTCAACTCGGCCGGCAGGTCGGTTCGCAGGCGAGTCTCGCTGACATCAAAGAGGGTCTGGAGAACCGTCGCCATCAGATGTTCCGGGGTGTAGGGGGTGGATGACGGATTTCCGCCGATACGGTCCGAGCGTCCGATCACCTGTCCCATCTGGAGTCCTCCGCCGGCGAGCACCAGGGGCGCGAGATTGCCCCAATGACCGCTGCCGCCGCCCTTGTCCTTCTTGGGAGTTCGCCCCATCTCGGAGGTGATCACCAGGAGGATCTCATCGCTGAGGCCGCGGCTCTCCACATCCTCGAGGAAGGCGGCGACCGCGTGGTCGAGCTGGGGGCTGAGCGCGTCCATGCCCATCTTGACGGGCGGGTTGTTTCCATCGTTGTGGAAGTCCCAGCAGCTGTCGACGACGGTAATGAAGCCGCAGCCGGCCTCACAGAGCCTGCGGGCGAGCAGCATCTGCTTTCCGAGCAGGTTGGTGGTGCGGTTGAAGTTGTTCCTGTACCAGGGGCCGCCGCGGCGGATCATCTTCATCGGGACGAGCTTGCTGGTGTCGTATTGTTCGAGGATCTTCGGGTTTTCTTTTGAGAGATCGAAGGCTTCTGAGATGCCCCGGAAGAGGACATCGTAGGCCTGCTGCTGGGCGGTGCTGGTGCCCTTCAGCCCGGGAAGCTTCTCGAGCTCGCGGCGCAGGCGGTTGATCTTCGACAGCAGCTCGCGGCGGTCATCGAAGCGCTTTCTGGGGACGCTGAGCTTCAGGTTCTCCATCAGCTGTCCTCCGCCGGCGGGATCGAAGGGCTGGAACTCGGAACCAAGCTTACCTGGAGTGCAGAAGTAGCGCCGCGTCTGGTTGTAGGTGAAGGCGCCGCTGGGGGTACCCAGCTTGATGTCAGGGTCAATCGTCTCGGGCAGGATGATCGAGTTGGTCGGTATGCCGGTGTCCGGGTTGAGGCTCCCCGCGGCGCGTGAGTACAGCGAACCCATGGTCGCGTCGAAGGGGTTCCTCAGGCCGTTGAGCAGGGCGGTGTAGCCGTTTTCGTGCGAGCCGCCGGCGGCCCCGATTTTGAAGGAACGCACGACAGCCATCTTGTGGGCCAGGCTGGCCATTTTCGGCAGGCCGCCGCCGAAGTAGACGCCGGGCAGGGAGGTCTTCACCTTGCCTGTGACGCTGCGAATTTCGGACTGACCATCGGGTTTGGGGTCGAAGGTTTCGATCTGGGGCGGTCCGCCCTGCAGGAAGAGGAGGACGACGGATTTCTTTCGCAGGCTCGTGGCGGCGGCTGCGTCGAGGTTCGAGAGACCGAGACCTCCAAGCGCCAGGCTTCCAATCTTCAGAAAATCGCGGCGGCCGTACGGCGTGGATTCAGAAATCGAAAACATCTATCCCTCCCGGCTTTCAAGGAGTCACTTCTTTTCTCCAGAGCATGATATCTGTAGCCCGGACGGAGGTCAAATTCTTCACTCCGGGATGGGCTCTCTGGCAGGTGGAAAGGCTCGAAAGATCAGTTCCTGCAGTCCTTGACCGTCTCGACGCAGCCGAGCGCTTCGTCCGAAGGACGGGCGAAGGCTCCGCAGACGGGGAAGGGAGCCGGGGGCGGCGCTCCGCCGAGGAAGCTGAAGCTCAGCAGGTAGAGCGCGTCGGTCACCTGGCCGCTGACTGAGCCATCACCATCGGCGTCGCAGGCGGCGATGCAGGCGGGGGCCGGACCGCCGGTGAAATTGTAGTTCAGGAGGTAGACCGCGTCGGTCAGGTCAATCATGGCGTCGGTGTTGCAGTCTCCGCGGATGAAGCGGCCGGCGGGAGGTTGCCGAAGTCCGTTGTGCAGTACGCTCAGCAGTGAGCCCGCCTCATCGTCGGAGCTGAGGTCCCAGAGCATGACGCCGCCGAGACGCTGCTCGTTGACGTAGTCGACCTTGAGGGCGAGGGACTCGGGATCGTCATAGGTGATCATGATGCCGGTGTCCGGGTTGTAGAGCCAGGGCACCTTCGCCTCCTCGTGCCAGTGGCGCGTGTAGGTCGGCAGGTAGTTGTCGACGAGATCCGAGTAATCCAGAACGCCGTTTTCCCAGGTGCCGCTGGACACGCCCCGATGGGCCTGGTGAAGGCCGTTGTTGACGTTGGCGACGCCGCGCCAGCCGCGGCCGTAGAAGGGAACTCCCATCTGGAGCTTCACCGGCGGGACCCCGGCGGCGAGATAGGCCTGGAGAGCGTCGGCGGCGTTGGGCCCGGG
>DODI01000268.1:0-5940 GCA_003509045.1 Planctomycetota bacterium
GCGGTATGGGCGGAATGGGCGGTATGGGCGGTATGGGCGGAATGGGAATGTAAGGTTTCCTGGAATTAAGGATTATAGAAATGGCTAAACAGATTCTTTTTGATAGTGACGGTCGGCAGAAGTTGACCGCCGGGATGCAGACCCTGGCAAAGGCCGTGAGCTCGACTCTCGGACCTTCCGGGAAGAACGTGGTTATCGACAAGAGCTTCGCGGGTCCCATCTCGACCAAGGACGGAATCTCGGTTTCCAAGGAGATCGAGCTTCCCGATCCGTTTGAGAACATGGGGGCGAAGATCCTCAACGAGGTCGCATCGAAGACGAATGACACTGTCGGTGACGGCACGACCACCGCGATCGTTCTTGCCAGCAGCATGATCGAGGAGGGGCGGAAGTTTGTCGCTGCGGGCGTGCAGGCCCAGTCCATCCGGCGCGGCATGGACCTTGCCGCGGAAACCGTTGAGGATGTGGTGCTTGACCTGGCGAAGAAGGTTGAGGGCTACGATCAGATCCGGCACGTCGCCTACATTTCCAGCAACTCTGACAACCAGATCGCTGACCTTCTTGCTGAGGCGATGGAGAGCGTGACCAACGATGGAGTCATCACCATCGAAGAAAACAAGGGCACCGAGAGCTACCTTGAGGTGGTCAAGGGGCTCCAGTTCGATAAGGGCTTCTGCTCACCGTATTTTATTACCGATCCGGCGAATCTGAACACCGAGTACGAGGATGTCTACATCCTCTTCTTCGAGAAGAAGATCACCGCCGTTCACGAGCTCGTTCCATTGCTCGAGAAGGTCGCGCCGACAGGCAAGCCGCTCGTGATCGTAGCTGAGAACGTCGAGGCCGAGGCGCTCGCCGCCCTGGTTATCAACAAGCTTCAGGGCGTTCTGCAGGTTGTGGCCGTCAAGTCTCCCGGCTTCGGGGACCGCAGGAAGTCGCTGATGGAGGACATGGCGATCCTCACCGGCGGCGTCTTCATATCCGAGGACATTGGAGTTGGTCTCGACCAGGTCGAGCTCAAGCATCTCGGTAGCGCCAAGAAGGTCGTTGTCGACAAGGAGAAGACCATCATTATCGACGGAGCGGGGAAGCAGAAGGCCATCGATGAGCGTCTTAACCAGATCAACATCCAGATGGAGCAGACCACCTCGACCTATGACAAGGAGAAGTTCACAGAGCGTAAGGCCAAGCTCGGCGGCGGTATTGCCGTTCTCTACATTGGCGGTCACACCGAGCTTGAGATGAAGGAACGCAAGGACCGGGCAACCGATGCGCTGCATTCCACCCGGGCGGCCGCCGAGAGCGGCGTGATCCCCGGCGGGGGCACGGTCTTCGTGCGCGCCATCAAGGCTCTCGAGAAGGTCAAGGCCAAGGGAGATGAGGCTTTCGGAGTCAAGGTGGTTGCCGCGGCCTTGGAGACTCCGCTTCGCAAGATCGCGGAGAATGCCGGCTACGACCCGGGAGATGTCCTGGTCGAGGTCAGCGAGCTCAAGGGAGCGAAGGGTTTCAACGCGCTGAGTGGTGAATACTCCAACCTGGTCAAGGATGGAGTGATTGATCCTACGGATGTCGTGCTCACTGCCCTTAGAAACGCGGTCAGCATAGCCGGCCTCAACCTGACTACGGATGCCCTGATTACGGATGTGGACGAGCATGACGCACCGGCCGTCAATGCCGTCACCTGACAGGGAGTTTGGTTAGTCCCGGGCCACGTTGATCGGCCGGACATTTACCGGCCGGGCAGGGGGTGTTACCCTGTGTGCAATGGCTGGAGAATTCTCTCCGGCGACGCTGAGGACCGGGGGTCTATTCCTGTTGTTTCGGCGGGTTATTGGTGAAATCTGATGGGGAGCAGCAACTCCACGATGTCCAAGCGGGACTATTACGAGGTCCTGGGTGTTTCCAGGGCTGCGTCGGATTCGGAGGTCAAGAAGGCCTACCGCGAGAAGGCGCTCAAATACCACCCGGATAAAAATCCGGGAGATGCCGGGGCGGAGGCCGCCTTCAAGGAGGTCTCGGAAGCCTTTGAGATTCTCAGCGACGAGGAGAAAAAAAAGCTCTACGACGAGCATGGGCACGAGGGTCTGTCGGCGCAGGGCTTTGGCGGCGGCTTCACGGACATCAACGACATCTTTTCCCGCTTTGGAGATATCTTCGAGGGTTCTCTTTTTGAGGGACTCTTCGGGGGAATGGGAGGAGGTCAGCGTAACGGGCCCCGCCGCGGCCGCGACCTGCGGATCGATCTCGAGATCACTCTTGACGATGTTCTCGGGGGCGCGCAGCGGAAGATCGAGATCACGCGGCGGCGTGATTGCGGAGAATGCGGCGGCAGTGGAGCTGAGCCCGGAACGGAGCCGCAGACCTGCGTTCAATGCCAGGGGCTGGGACGGGTCGAGTCCAGCTCCGGATTCTTCCGGGTACAGCGGCCCTGTCCGAGATGCCACGGCGTTGGCAGCGTGATCGCCACTCCCTGCGGAGCCTGCGAAGGCGAAGGCCGCGTCGCGGCCTCCGGTGAGATCGAGATCGACATACCTCCAGGGATTCACAGCGGAAACCAGCTTCGAATCTCCTCCCAGGGAAATTCCGGAGTCAAGGGAGGACCGGCCGGAGATCTCTATTGTCGTATGGCCGTGCGCAAGCACGACCTCTTCGAGCGGATGGACAACGACCTCCTGCTGGAAGTCCCGGTGACCTTCTGTGACGCCGCGCTTGGGGCGGAGCTGACGGTGCCGACCCTGGAGGGCGAGGAAAAGCTGGTGCTCAAGCCAGGCACCCAGAGCGGAGAGATGCTGCGGATCAAGCGGAGGGGGCTGCCGGATATCGAGGGCCGCGGTCGCGGCCACCAGCTGGTGCAGATCATTGTCGAGACTCCCCGGAAGCTCTCAGGCGAGGCGAAGGAGCTCTACGAACAGATCCGCGAGCTCAATTCCGAGAACGAGCACCCGGCCCGGCAGAGCTTTCTGGATAGAATCAAGGACTACCTCAAGGGTGGGTCCCGTGAAGCTGAGGAATCATAGAGAATGAACATGAACGAAGGCGATACTGATACCGGCCTGGAAGAAAACGGCGAGCCTGCCGAAGAGCTTCCGGAGGAGACCGGCAAGGAAGAAGCCGAGGCCAGCAGCGATGTAGCCGAAGAGGGCGAGTCTCCCTGGGTTCCCCCGACAGAGGAAGAGCATCGGGCGCTTCTCGATATCAAGGAGAAGACGGACTCCCTCTTGGAGGAGTTGCTGAGGTCCCGGGCCGAATTTGAGAACTTCAAGAAGGTCAAGGCTCGCGAGGCGGCGCGAGACCGCACCGCGGCGGTTCGCGGCTTTATAGGCGGCCTGCTCCCCGCGATCGATAATTTTGAGAGAGCTATCGCTCTCGCCGATCCAGGGGAGGGCGGGGCCGGAGGCCTGCTCGAGGGAGTCGGGCTGATCCACCAGATGATCCTCAAGCTTCTCGATGACCATGATGTGTCTGTCGTTGAAGCCGAGGGCCTACAGTTCGATCCTGATTTTCACGAGGCTGTCTTCGAGGAAGAGGTCACCGAGGGCTTGACTGGAGATATCCTCGAGGTGCTCGAGAAGGGCTATCTTCACGGTGAGGTTCTCATCCGGCCCAGCCGTGTCAAGGTGGCTAAACTTGTGGAATCGGACCAGGGCGAGACCGAGAGCTGAGAGCGTTGAAAGCAGGCCGATCTTATGCCAACCTATGAATACAGATGTCAGGAATGTGAGGAGATCTGTGAATTCCTGCAGAGCTTCTCCGACTCTCCTAAGCGGAAATGTCCTTCCTGCGGCAGGCATCGCCTCAAGAAGATGATCTCCGGTGGGGCCGGACTCATCTTCAAAGGCTCGGGTTTCTATATCACCGATTACCGCAAGGCTGATTATGAAAAGGATGCCAAGGCCGACAAGGACAGCGACAAATCTACGAGCGCCGATTCGGGGAAAGACTCATCCAAGAAGAGCAAGGACGCCAAGCCCGCCTCGAAGGACAGCGCCGGGGAGAAGTGACGATGCCGGCAGGTTCTCTATGTCCGGGCTGCGGGAAGGCTCGCGCTGACGATGTCGATACAGTTCCGTTCTGCTCGGCCCGTTGCCGAGACGTCGACCTGGGGAACTGGTTTTTCGAGAGGTACCGTGTCTCGAGGCTTTTCGATCCGGAGAATGACCAGGAAGAATTCCAGGCCGCTCTCGATTCAGCTGCCGAGGAAACGCAGGAGGGCGAGGAAGGCTGAGCTCTGCCCCTGTCTGGGAAGCAGGATAAAAAGAAAGAGGGCGCGTCGACTGCCGGCTTGCGGTCAACGCGCCCTCTTTCTATCCGTAGGAGAGTCGAACCTCAGCGTCCGAGTCCAATGGGAAGTCCGGTGTCTTCGTCGATCTTGCCTTCAAGATCGGGATCTTCCGCTTCCCATGACACTACGGCCGAGTCGGTGAACAGCACCTGGAGCATTCCTTCATGCCCCTCGTGCTCGTCGCCGTCGTTGTACTCCTTGTAGTATTTATCCGAGGACAGCACCTTCGCCTTCCCCGTGGGCTTGCGGCGTACGATGGTCCAGGAGTAATCAAGGGTGTCCTCGTCGAGCTGGAACTTTTCGTCCTCGTCCTCCTCGGCGATACTCGCCTCGCCGGCGGGGCATTTGAACAGCTTCGGCTCGAGGCTTCTTCCCTGCAGAGATCTCAGGAGAATGTTCAGGGAGTCGTGAGCCAGGGGCTCATCCACGGATGTATCTCTCGGGAACTCATATTTTTTGTCAGCGTAAGCTGCCGCGGCGGGGTAGATCTGCTTGAGGTTGTTGGTGCACTGGATTTTCCAGGCCTCGCCTCGGCCCTGCAATAAAGCCGGGATGATCAGGCTTGCTGCGATTCCTGCGAGCAAGCTGAGGCCGCCGAAGGCGACGCCACAGCCGATCAGTACCTTGACCCCAGTAGACATGCGACGGGGGGAGGGTTGGACATCATCGGGACCGTCCTCGTACGGAGCCTCGGTCTTACCTGCCTCCCCCGGCGGAGCATCCTCGTGGTCATCTGCGTATTCGTTGTTTTCGCGGTCATCTATCACCGGACATGGATTCCCTTTTCATTGTTCTCGACATTAAATCCTACCCGGAGAGTGGAGCTCTGAGAATGCCGCACGGACTTAATATAGATATTGAAGTGAAGATGACAAACGATTTACCCCTCCGAGCGGGGACCCTGACAAGACCCTGACGAACCCTCAACAATCCTCTCCCGGGGCGACTTACCAGGCATGGATGATTTTCGCGTATCTGGGGGATGAGCCCCGCTATCGTCCGATAACCTGTCATTTCATTCCAGCGGCAAAGGCTGCCTGAGGGTGGCAAACAGCCTAACATCTGGCCCGGGTCGCAGGTGGCGAGAATACCTTAAAATGGGGGTAATAAGGCCTCCTGGTCGGTTTTTACACATGGCGAGCTTTTTTACCCCGAGGCGTGGAATCTTGCCCGGGATCGATATGAAAAGATGACGGACCACGGGTTTTTGTGTGATAATTATAGGCCGGGTTGGTTTCTCGACGATTGAGCGGGAGCCTCCGGTATTTCCGGACAGTTGGTTCGGATGCCCGGTGAGTTGGTAAGCCCGGGAATCAGTAAGAAATACAATGGGCCCTGAATCATTCTTCCGGCAGTCGCCGGGAGGGGATTTTACTTGGGCCGCCGTTTAAAGAAAGGCAATGGTAGAAGACATGCTTCAGCTCGCCAGGAGAAGGTTGAGTATCGAAAAGATACTGCTGCTTGGCATCGGTTTGTTCCTTGCGGTCTTTCCTCCTGTTTTTTCGCAGGAGGAAAACGAGGTCGCCGATTTCAACGAGGACAAGTGGACGCTCGAGATGACGCCCCTGAAGATCCGCATGGTGACCCCCCGTATTGGCGTGGGTAAAGGCAGAACCTTCTGGTACATGGTCTACTCCCTGGAGAACAAGTCCGGGGCG
>DODI01000005.1:0-7308 GCA_003509045.1 Planctomycetota bacterium
CCTGAGATGATGGCTCCGGCGTGTCCCATCCTCTTTCCCGGAGGTGCTCCTCTGCCGGCAATGAAGGAAGCCACTGGCTTTGACATGTTAGCTGAGATGAACTCGGCCGCCTCTTCTTCAGCTGTCCCGCCGATCTCCCCAATCATGAGAACACCCCTGGTTGCGTCATCTTCCTCAAAAAGCTTCAGAGCATCGACGAAGGTTGTACCGATGATCGGGTCTCCTCCGATCCCCAGGCATGTCGTCTGCCCGAGCCCCACTTCGCTCAGCTGGTGAACAGCCTCGTAGGTGAGAGTACCGCTGCGCGACACGACACCGATGGTGCCGGGAGAATGTATGTATCCAGGCATGATGCCAATCTTGCACTCGCCGGGCGTAATGACTCCAGGACAGTTCGGCCCGACCAGGCGAGTCTCCGGATAGTCGCTCTTGAGAGTCTTCATCACCCTGGACATATCCAGAACGGGGATTCCCTCCGTGATGCAGATCACGAGCTCCAATCCCGCCGCCGCCGCCTCAAGCACAGCGTCCGCGGCAAAGGCTGGCGGCACATAGACCACAGATGCGTTCGCCGAGGTTGCAGCGATCGCTTCAGCTACCTTGTCAAAAACAGGGATGCCCTCTACGGCTTCACCCCCTCGGCCCGGAGTGACTCCGGCAACGACAGCAGTTCCATATTCGACGGCCTGTAGCGTATGAAAGGTTCCAGTTCGACCGGTTATACCCTGGACCAGGAGACGCGTGTTCTTATCGACAAGGATGCTCAACTGTCAGCTCCTCCCTTTGCCTGTGCAACGACTGACTCGACAGCTTCCGGGAGGCCCGGCGCAGAGATGAGATCCAGCCCTGAGCCCGCCAGGAGTTCCCGGCCTCTCTCGACATTGGTTCCCTCCAGCCGAACGACCACCGGAACCCTCAGCTCGATGGTCTGGGCTGCCTCGATGATGCCCTCCGCAATGACATCACATTTCATGATCCCGCCAAAAATATTGACCAGAATGGCCTTCACGTCGGAATCCTCCAGGATGATCTTGAAGGCCTCCGTCACCTTCTCCGTCGTGGCGCCTCCTCCTACATCGAGGAAGTTGGCGGCCTCTCCGCCAAAGTGCTTGATGATATCAAGCGTCGCCATCGCCAGCCCCGCGCCGTTCACCATGCACCCGATCTCACCATCGAGCTTGATATAGCTCAGCCCGAATTTCGCGGCACGGGTCTCGAGTGGATCCTCTTCCGCTGGATCCCGATACTCGACGAGCTCCGGATGGCGAAAGAGGGCGTTGTCGTCGAAGGAGAACTTCGCATCGAGAGCAAGCAGAGAATCATCTGTGGTCCTGACCAGCGGATTGATCTCGGCGAGGCTGGCATCCGTATCAAGGAAGCACCGCGCGAGCTTTTGCAGCAGCCCGGCCATCTCCTCGACCAACCCATCCTCGAGGCCCAGCCTACCCGCGACCTCCCGGGCTTCATCCACAGGAAGTCCATCGCCTGGATCAAAGCTGACCTTGAAAATCTTCTCGGGAGTGCTGGCAGCGACCTCCTCGATATCCATGCCGCCCTCGGCAGACACCATCAGCACCGGGAGTCCCAGCTGGCGATCGAGTACGATCCCGGCGTAGAACTCGCTGGCAATATCGCAGGCCGCGGCGATCAGGATTTTCTTCACCTCCCGGCCTTCGGGGCCAGTCTGGGGTGTGACCAGCTGCATGCCGAGAATGGCATCGCTGTACTCCCTGACCTCTTCGAGGCTGGAGGCGAGCTTGACCCCTCCACCCTTTCCTCTTCCGCCGGCGTGAATCTGCGCCTTCACCACCCACAGGCTCCCGCCAAGAGCCTCCGCAGCAGCTACCGCCGCATCCACCGTATCGACAGCCTCTCCGGGCGGCACGGGAACGCCAGCCGCGGCAAGTACTTCTTTCGCCTGGTATTCGTGAATCTTCAAGAGAGGGCTCGCTCTATACAAACGCTCCAGGGAGCGGACACGGATTTATATCGAAGCGTCGATTATAGAAACACTCCCCCTCAGGACAAGCCGAAAAGACAGCTCGAAGGCGTCCAAAATTCCAGTACGGTTCAAAGCTCAGCCGCGCGAGGCTGTCGCTTGCTTTTTCTGGAGCCGCTTCCTGAGCCGCTCGTAGCCTCGACGGCAGACCTGGTTGGTTCGGTCAAGATCCTTGACGACCTTCAGGTACTCTTTCACAGCCAGAACCTCCTGCCCCATCGATTCATAGACGACTCCGAGCATCGCCCGCAGATCAGCCTCGATGGCCTTCTTGTCCTTCACCTCTGCACTTGCGTTGAGAGTCTCCAGCCCCTGCCGAAGAGCGACCACAGCCTTCTTTGGATCCTCCTGCAGGCGATATACTCTGGCTTTCTTAATGGAGAGCCGAATCCCCTTCTCCTCGAGCTCTTCGCGAACCGCCAGGGCGTTCCGGTTATGCGCCCGTCTCTCAAACGGCAGGGTGTCGAACTGGGGGATGTCCCCGGCGCTCATGACCTGGATGTTGCCCATCGACTCGGCAATCTTCTTTTCAGCAAGCGAGTAGCCCTCGAGAGCCGATTGCATCTCCAGCTTCCTCTCAACCTTGGAGAGCTCGTTCCGCCCGGTCGCGACGGCCCAGTGGCTGTCAGCGATCCCGAGGACTGAAGCTATGCTGGAGGGATCAAGCCCGAGGCTGTTTTCATACTGTCGCAGGGCCTCTTTGTGCTTGCCCTGCAGCCGCAGGACATTGCCATATTCAAAATGTACCCAGTGAAGATCCTGCTCGGCGGCCTCAGGCAGCGCACTGTCAACAAGCCCTTTCAAGATCTGCCCCGCCTCGGCAATCATCGCCGCCTTGCGCTCGGCAATCTCCTCGACCTGGGAGAGTTCGGAATAAAGCAGCGTCGCATAGCTGACATGGGCTTTGAGGAAGCTGGGATCTTTTCTACGGGCTTCGCGAAGATAGGTTCCAGCCCGATCAAATCGCCCCGCCGTCCAGAACTGGTGAGCCTTCAGCCAGAACTCCCGGCTCTCCTTGCGAGCATCGGTCTCAATGGCCCTGTTGTTGAGAACCAGGAGCGACCTGGCGCGGTACTGCTGGGTATTTTCCTCCCACCACTGCCGCCATTTCGCGATCGCCTTGGCCCGCGCCTCAGGCGTGCCCTCTGCCTTGAACCCGAAATTCTGCCTGGTAGAGTCCCTGAGCACCCCGGCCGCCAGCGCCCTCATCTTGAAATTACCCTCTCCTCCGACATCGAGAGCCTCCAGGAGAGTTGGGATGGGGAAAAAGATCCTGTTTCTAACAAGAGCTACGGATGAGACGAGCTTCAACTCGCGACTGGAGTCATTGTAGATCTCCAGAAGAGCCTTGTTGCAATTCAGACGCCGCAGAATCTCGACAGAGAGAGCGCGCAAACGCACATCCTCCTGCTCGTTCGAGATGATGTACTTTGCAAGGGGCACGGACTCATCCGTGAACTTTGGATAGAGAACCTTGAGAAGCGACTCCCTGGCCTCGAGACCGCCATAGGTCAGTTCCTCGTAGATCCGAGGCTCCCACGTCTCCATGGAATCAGTCACGACTTTCTTGAGCTGATGGATGTGCAAAATCCTGGCAAACGAGCTCTGGATCTTTTTTTTCTCAGGCTCCCCAGCAGCTTTAAAGCTCCCGAGTGACCTCTGAACCTTGCCGAGAGCAAAAACTCCACATTGAACGAGGAATTTCTCGGCCTGGGCGGAGCGGCCCTCCTCACCATTGACGATGAAACGAATCGCCTTGTCCATCTCCTGGGCCAGATCAGCCGTATAATAGTCAGATGACGAGCTGAGCACCTCGTTTCGATAATGGAGCCGGAGCACCTGGTCACGACGATAGGTCGTCTTTGCCCCGCTTGCCAGCGCGACACGAACCTCAACCCCGCTCTCCTTGAGAATCTTGCAGGGTACCCTGTGCTCGTTGACCTTGAGAATCACCAGATCGGTGTCGAGCTTCTGCTGCGACCTCCGTCCCTCGTAAAAAACAATCTTGTCGACCAGCGCCTTCGGAATTCTTTTTGCCGCGCCGCGATACTCGAGGGAAATCGTATTTCCGCCCCGCTCAGCTACCTTACCGTGCTGAATCGATCCATCGGAAAGATAAACCTTGTCCAGGGTGGCAATCGAATTCCTGCCAGCCGGCGCCTTGTTTGGTTTTTTTTCGGTAGCCTGTTCTGCCGGAGGTCCGACAGGCTCATCCTGAGCCCAGGTCGGGTCATTGCCCCCTAACCCCAGTACCAGCAGACAAATAGCGAACGAAAAACTGCCCTGTTGAACTGCCAAAGCTTCGCGCTCCATTTCTTGCTTATCGCCTTGAAAAGGCTCTTCACTTCACTTCAATCTGATGATTCCGCAGGCCGCCCGCCCCCCAGTTTGACAACGCAGGAAAACGAACCTGCGGTAAGCCAGGCTTGTTCGTGGCACACCTGCGAGGTGAGATTGTAACTCGATTACAGGACCGGCAACAAGTAAACTTCGTAAGCCTATTCCATAAAACAGGTTAAGTTATGTTCAATAAAAGGGGTTGCGGGCTTAGAAACGGCGATTAATATACCTCGACTATGATTACAGTTCCCAACGACAATTCAGACAGCAGCCCTGGAGATGGCTCCACGCAGTGGATCCAGGCTCTTAGAAAAGGCGACAGGGTCACAGAGGGAACCTACCTTGTCGAAAGCTCCAACTTCAAGCAGACCCGCAACCAGAAGTATTTCATCCAGATGAATCTCAGGGACAAGACCGGGTCTATCAGAGCCATCAGGTGGGATGCCGATCAAGCCATCTACAAGTCCTTCTCGATTGACGACTTTGTCCTGGTCAACGGACGGGTGGAAGAATTCCAGAACCATCGCCAGCTCATCGTCGATTCAATCACCCGGCTGGATCCACAAGACATCCTGTACGAAGATTTCCTCCCTGCTTCCGAGAGAGGAAAAGATGAGATGCTCGCAGAGCTACAGGGCATCGTTCAGTCGGTGGGAGACGAAAACCTGAAAAGCCTGCTCGAGTCCTTCCTCGGGGACCACGATCTCCTCTTCGCCCTGAGCCATTGCCCAGCGGGAAAGAGCCTTCACCATGCCTACATCGGCGGACTTCTCGAACATATACTCTCCCTCTGTGAGCTTGCCAGGGGCGTAGCCGGCCGCTACCGGAAGCTCAACCTCGACCTCCTGCTTGCCGGCTGCATCCTTCACGACATCGGAAAATGCAAAGAGCTCTCCTTTCGCAAAAATTTCAGCTACACAGACGAAGGGCAATTGATCGGACATATTGGAATCGGGCTCCTCATGGTGAAAGAAAAGGCCGGCTCGATCCCCGGCTTCCCGGAAGATCTCCTGCTCCAGCTCCAGCACATCATCGCGAGTCATCATGGCCTGCTTGAATACGGCGCTCTCAAACGCCCCATGACGCCTGAAGCGATCGCCTTTCATTACATGGACAACCTGGACTCCAAGATGGCGACTCTCGACTCAATCGAAAACGATCTCGAGGGAGAACGGCCGGGAGTTCACAAGGGCGGCGGCCAGTGGAGCGACTACAAGCCGCATCTCGAGCGAAAGATCTTCTTCCCCGGAGATGGGGAAAGCTGATCAATCTGTCGAATGCCCCTCAGGCGCTGATTTCAAGACCTTCAAGGATTCCGCGCAGCAGCGATCGCGTGTCGTCCTCGGCACCCACAAGAGGCAAGCGGAGCTCGCCCCCGATAAGCCCCTGCATTTCCAGGCAAGCCTTGACAGGGATCGGACTCGTCTCGACAAAGAGCGCCTTCATGAGAGGGTAGAGCTGATGATGCAGCCTGCTGGCGGAGGCGATCTCGCCGGCCGAGGCAAGCTGAACCAGCTCAGCCATTTGAGCCGGAACCACGTTGGCGGCGACGGAAATCACGCCGCTGGCGCCGACAGCCATCAGGGACAAGGTCAGTGAGTCATCTCCACTCAAAACGGTGATGTCACATTCACCAAGTATTTCCACGGTGCGATCAATCGAGCCGCTGGCCTCCTTGACCGCGACTACATTCTCGATCGCTGCAAGACGCCCTACCGTTTGCGGCAACAGATCAATGCCGGTGCGGCCGGGAACATTGTAAAGAACAATGGGAAGCTCGCACTCATGCGCTATCGCGGCGAAATGACTGTAGAGCCCTTCCTGGGGAGGCTTGTTGTAATAAGGCGTAATGACGAGAGCCCCATCGGCGCCGGCCGCCTGGGCTGATTTAGTCAGGCTGACAGCCTCGCTGGTTGAATTCGATCCGGTACCGGCAAGAACCGGAATTCTTCCCGCCGCTCGTTCGATAACGGACTCTATGACCAGCTCGTGTTCCTTGTGGGAGAGTGTAGCGGACTCTCCTGTGGTCCCGCAGGGCACCAGGCCATTCGTACCCGACTCGATATGAAAATCGACCAGAGCCCCTAATCGTTCAAGATCAACCTCTCCATCTTTGAAAGGTGTTACAAGGGCTACATAGGATCCTCTGAACATCCGCAGTCTCCATAAAATTCGACAAGCTACCAATCCCACAACCACAAGCGCTGCATTATAGGGGCGCTCGCCACGCAGGTCCATCAGCTATGCGTTTGCGCAAACAGATCCTGACAACCCGCCAACCCGGCCCAGGGGAGAGCTCTCACCGATCTCCAAGCGAGTCCTCAACCACGCCGCAGATATCGTCACAGAGCTGGTCCACCAGCTGCTGTTCCGGCCCCTCGAGCATAACCCGCAGCAGCGGCTCGGTACCTGAATATCGCAGCAGGACCCTGCCCTCGGCCCCCAGGCGCTGCTCGACATCGGCAACGATTTCCCGCACCGGCTCCACAGTCTCAAGATCGACCTTATCCCGCACCCTGACATTCTTGAGAACCTGGGGATAGGCCGTCATGATCTCCGCGCCCCGATCGAGGTTCATTTCGTAACCCTGCAGGAACTGCAGCAACTTGATCGCCGCGAGAATCCCGTCTCCAGTAGAAGAGTGGTCCCTGAAGATAATATGCCCCGACTGCTCGCCGCCAACAGGGTGCCCGCCCGCGACCATCTCCTTGAACACGTTCCGGTCCCCGACCTGGGTTCTGATGAGCGAGATGCCGGCATCTTCAAGAGACCGGGCCAGGCCGATGTTGGACATCACCGTACCCACAACCGCCTTCCCGGGAAGCTTCCCCTCAGCCTGGTAGTGTCGCCCGCCCAGGGCCAGGACGAGATCGCCGTCAAAGATTCCTCCAGTCCCGCTGACCGGAATCATCCTGTCGGCATCTCCGTCGAAACAAAAGCCTATGTCAAAACCCGACTCTCTCACCTCT
>DODI01000005.1:7610-10623 GCA_003509045.1 Planctomycetota bacterium
CTATGTCAAACCCCGACTCTCTCACCTCTGCCGCGAGAGCGCCCGGATAGAGTGCTCCACATCCCAAGAAGATATTCCGTCCATCCGGCTGGTCGCCAATCGCACGAACCTCCGCCCCCAGCCTCAGGAAGACCTCGGCCGCGACAGCACTGGCGGCGCCGTTGGCCGCATCGATGCAGACCTTCAGACCGTCAAGCCCATCAGGACAGCACGATACGAGATATTCGGCGTAGAGCCTGAACGCTTCGCCTGACAGGTCCCGCACACCACTGGAACCTGGCTCGGCAGGCGGCACACCTTCAGAAAATCTGGCCGAGAGCTCATCTTCAAACCGATCGGAGACCTTGGCTCCTGAAGAAGAGAGCAGCTTGATACCATTGTCCTCGGCGGGATTGTGTGAAGCCGACAGAACGATCGCCAGGCAGCACTCCCCTGCTGACCGTGCGACCTCGGCGATTCCCGGGGTCGGCAGTACGCCGAGATCGCAGACATCGAAGCCCGCGCCAAGCAGCCCACCCGAGAGCTGGACCAACAGGTCGGGACCCGAGGCTCTCGTATCACGGCCGATATAGACAGCCTGCCCGCGGGCCGAGTCAACATCGGATGAAAAATTCTCTCGTTCCTGCAAAACGGAGGCCAGGGCCGAAGATATTTTCGCGACAGAATCCGCCGCGAGAAGACCCTCGCCGGCCCGGCCCCGCACTCCGTCGGTTCCGAAGATGCTCACTTCTCTCTCCTCACCTGTCTCTACTCTTTCTTGCTTTCGATCTCACCGAGCACCTTGATTTCGTAGGACCAGAAAGAAGCCTGCTGCTCTTTCCTGCTCTCGTGCTGAAGGACATTCACTCCAGGGAACCCCTTCACCTTGAGATCCGACTCGATAAAATTGAAGGTGCCCCCCTTTTCAGCGTCGAACTCAGCCGGAGCGGGAACGATGAGGGTGATCTCGGGAAGGTCTCGAATTTTCTGAACCTGCTTTCGAGAGCCCTCGAAAGCAACGGGAATCGTCTCTGTACCCAGGGGCACATCTTTCAGCGTTACCCTGCAGGGAGCCTGGAGCAGCGGGAGCTGAAAGAGGAGCCGGGCGCGGTCAACTGAAAACATGTCCAGGCTCTCCGCGAGGACAGCTCTTACATGGATCCTTACCGGGTCAGTAAACCGGACCCACTCGGCCTTTACGCCAGGTCCCAGATCAAAGTTTTTCAATATCTGGACTGTTTGCTTCACCTTCTCCGTATCAGGCTGGATCCGCAGATCAAAGAGCCCATCCGCCCTGCCCTGAAAGTCCATCGGAACCGTGACCTTGACTCTAACCGAGTCCAGAACCGAAACCGGGCCCCTGATCCTGAGGCCGTCCTCGGGTCCATCGACCTCGATACTGACCTTGTCATCACTTTTCTTGTTCGGAACCTCGACGATACTTTTCAGGGCGGATATCGTTCGTTCCTCGATAACGCTCTGTTCTATCAGGAAGCGCTTCGGTTGAAAATTGCTGGCCGAGACGCCATCTCGGGGAAACCCGAAATCATCCTGCTTGAACTCGTGAGTCGAATCATCTTTCTCAACCGGGATGACGAATTTATTGACGCTGGTCTCTGCCCTGATCTCATCGACCTGTTCACGCGGCCCCTCGATGGTCACCTCGACCTCCAGCTCCCCGCTTGGCGGAAACAAGCTCACGGTCTGACCCGGCCTTCGAAACCCTACGATGGCCATCTTTCCGGGTTCCCGCGGCTCGAAACGTACCCTGTACTTCAAGGTCGATCGCTGTGCCTCAGACTGGTAGGCCACGAACCATATGCTGACGGAAAAAAACAACGCGGTCGCCTTGGTTCGCCAATTTGCCAGGAAGAGATTCTTAAGCCACATGACTATCGTACCCTGGAGCCGGTGCCGTCCTGAACCGTCTCGACATCGGACAGCTCATCAGGCTCTTCTAATTCAACGAAATGCCGCAGCAGCAGCTCACGCAGGCTCTCCGCGTCAACCTTCTCCAGCTGCCCTCTACTGGCAAAGGAAACGCCACCCGTCTCCTCGGAGACAATAATTACAATGGCATCGGTCTCTTCACTCACTCCAAGTGCCGCTCGGTGTCTCGTACCCATGACATTACCCAGCCCGGGAGTATCACTCAAGGGGAAGAGGCAGCCGGCAGCCGCGACACGGTCATCGCGAATCACCACGGCCCCATCATGCAGATCGGAGCCGGGGAAGAAGATTGTGGAAAGCAGCCCGCTGCTAACGACCGAATCGATCTGGGTTCCGTGCTCGATATAGTTCTTCAGCCCCACCTCTCTCTCAATAGCGATCAAGGCGCCGATCTTCCTGCGCGACATCCGGAAAGAAGCCCTGACGAGTTCCTCGACAATCCCCTTGGTCTCCCGCTTCAGAAACATTCCCAGCAGCCGGGTCTGCCCAAGCCGGACGAGGGCTCTCCGCAGTTCGGGCTGGACTACGATCACGATGGCCGGAATCGCCGCGGCACCGAAAAACCTGATGATAACCAGCAGGCGATCCATGACATTGAGCCGCTCGGCAATGATCGCCAGGAGGATCGGAAAGGTCAGCATCAGCAGGGCTATTCCCTTCAGGATTCCTTCGCCCCTGGTCCCCTCCATGAACCGCAGAAAAGCGTAGATGACCAGGAAGATCACAAAGATCTCTACGAGATACTCCAGGCTGATCCAATTGACCACGCTCCACAGGGTTGTGAAAAGATCCTGCACTCAAGCACCTCCCTCGCCTGATCCCTGCAGGGCATCCAGCGCGAGCCCCTGTTCTGCCGCTAGCCGCAGGGCCTCGGCGACATCCAGCAGGTCACGCGTATAGGGGACATTGTGAACGCGCAGGATCGAGGCTCCCTGCAGCACGGCGGCCATATTGGCCGCGACGGTCGCGACATCTCTCTCGAGAGGATCGCGGCCTCGGCCGCTTGCATCACCGAGAATACTCCCAAGAAAGAATTTTCGCGATGCGCCAAAGAGAACCGGCCGGCCAAGGCATCTCAGCTGGC
>DODI01000005.1:11012-15875 GCA_003509045.1 Planctomycetota bacterium
ACTATCATTCTCTCCCGGGCGATCCCGCCGGCGGCCAGAAGCTCGATTCTGTCCTCGAGGAATCCGCAGATCTCATTCAGAACCCCTGCAGGATAATTGGTATTTTCCTGCATGCTGGCGGGGGTTCCCCGCATATGCATGAGAATCACCGGGCAGCGATGCTCCGTGAGGACGGGTACCCAGCCCGGATCATCGCAGGCGCTGACGTCGTTGACGATATCGGCTCCCGCCTCGAGAGCTGCACGGCCTACCCGCGGGTCGCGGGTGTCGATGGAGACAAGAACATCAGAGCGTCGGCGAAGGTCCCGGATCACCGGAATCACCCGATCGAGTTGTTCATCCGCTGAGACAGGGTCGGCGCCGGGACGAGTTGATTCGCCGCCGACATCCACGATGTCCGCTCCATCCTCAACCATCCCGCAGGCCGCATTGACCGCCGCCTCCGAGCCTGCGTACAGGCCTCCATCGGAGAAAGAATCCGGGGTGCAATTCAGGATGCCCATCAAGGCGGGGCGAGCCCCGAGCTTCCAGCTGCCGCCTCGCGGGAGCTCCAGCTCAAATCCTCCGGATTCGCCGATCATGTGATCCATTCTGCCTGCCATGAAATTACCAGGACTCCACCTTCAAAAGAATTTTCTCAGCAAGGTTGTCTACCGCTCGTCCCCGGGCGGCATCGATGCTCTCCCCCCTGGATGTCGAGAGCGGCTGGTTCTCGACCACCGTCTCCTCTCTAACCGTCCCGTTGACGTAGTCTTCGATCCTCAGATCGATACGAATCGAAACCATCGACTCGAGCTTCTCGTCAAGCTCTCCCTCGGCGAGCACCCTCTCCCGAAACTCCCTGACCCAGCCATAGACGGTCATGTCGGAGTCACCGTCAGCCACCAGCCGCAGAGCCGTCCGTCCCTGGATCTCCCGTCGCAGGGAGGAGGTCAACTCGGTGTCTATATCCCGCCGCAGCGGGAAGGTCTGATTCGTAAATGTCGGAACGGCGATGCGATAGACCCCAGGAGGAGTCTGAACACCAAGCCTGTATCCACACCCCGAGAGTAGAGGCAGCGAGACGCAAAACAACAGCAGGCTGGCCACTTGAATCCTGATCACCTAAGCTCCGTTTCTTCCGTATTCTCGAGGCGCCTGCGTAATTCCCTGGCACCCCGGGCAGCAAGAGTATTGGGGTACCTGTCGAGAACGAGTCGAAGATAGATGTCACACGCCCTCAGCTCGTCCTCCCTCAGATAGAACCTGGCGATGTTAAGGTTCTTCTCCCCTTCCAGCTCGTTGATCTCGCTGAGCTTTCCCCTGACCTGATCTACATATTCGCCCCGGGGGTATTGCTGTAGATAGCCCCGAAACCTCCTGCGGGCCTCCAGGAGCTTGTTCTCATCGTACACCGCGCCTCGCACCTGGAAATATTCCGCCAGGGCTCCCTGGAATGATGCCAGCTCCTTCCACTCCTTGTCGGTCATTGACAGGATGCTGTCGTAGAGCGGAACCGACTCGGCATACTGCCCCTGATCGAAATAGTAATTAGCCACCTCGACCTTGGCATCGTCCGCAAACGACAGATAGGGATTATCGGTGATGAGACCTTCGGCCGGATCGAGCAGGAGATCGATCCCGTATTCCGGCGACTGAACATTGAAGACCCACAGGACATCCCTGGTCTTTCTGCCCCGCAGGTAGGCCAGGGCGATCTCGAACACCCTCCTCCTGGACTTGTCGATCAGCTCCGGCGAAGGGAAGTCCGCCTTGTAGACCTTCTTGAGGTACTCGATGGCTTCCTCGTACCGACCCAACTGGTAGAGGCTCTCACCGAGATAGTAGCTCAGGTCCCGCATCTCAGCGGTCCCTGAGGAATTGTAGAGAACCATCAGGGCCTCCAGCGCGTCGGCATAGGCTGCTGCCTCGAAAGCTTTCAGAGCCTCGAGACGTAAACTTCCAGCTGCCCCCCACTTTCCCTTTTCCGCAAGAAGCCAACCTGCATCCGCGGACCAGGTCGTGCCGGCTCCACCGCCGCGAATCCTCGCATCTTCAGACGACTCGGGTATCTCCGAGCCTGCACAACCGAATACCAGCAACACGCAGAGCAGACCCGGCAGAGCTCGACCTGGAACAATCATCAAAGGCCTTCCTGAAAAGGGATCAAAAACACGAGGCCGGCGGCACTACAGCCAGCTGGCCTGATATCTTAACATCTTGAGCGGTCGTTCCAACACCGTGGTAAAGCTGTGAACAAGACAGGAATGCACCTGCCTGAGATTTTTTTTCTCCACACCATTGGATTCAGGCGGCGCCGGCATCTCCGAGAGATCCTTCAGAAGCCGCACCCCGCTGCCTGGCAGGGTGATCGCGCCTCCTGGAGGAGTGTCGGCCTCGTGATTGCAACCGCGACAAACCAGTCCTCCCGCCAACGAGTTGTAATAGGCTGAACGACGACCGCCAGGCCAGGGGAGCCCGCAAACCGCGCAGGAATCGACCCCGCCAAGGAAGCCAAGCAGGTGCAGGGCTCGAATCTCAAAATGCAACATATACCAGGGCAAGCTGTCGAGGGGTGCACCTGAAAAATGAGCCAGGGTCCTGGCCGCCAGGTCAAACAACTTTGGAGTCCGGTCGGCGGGAAGGCTCACCCCGCGCAAAAACTCGACCAGCTGGCTGGCCAGGATATGTCTCATCCAGCAGGTTCTGATTCCCCGCCAGCCATCGACCACCTCGGCCTCGGCGAGAATCGACAGGCCTGGAGCGCCTCGCTTCAGGTAAGAGACGTCGTAGACGACGGCCAGGTCAAAGGGACCCTGGAAGGAGTTCTTCGGACGATGAGCACCCTTGGCAATCCCCTCGAGAAGGCCTTCCTCCCGGCTGAACATCGAGACGATCTGGCTGGTGTTGCTATAGTCGACGCAACGAATTGGAATCGCGAGGGTCCTGAGTTTCAACTCTTAAAGCCACCTTTGAAAACGCCTGGACCTTCCGCCGCAGGAGGCGGGCTTTCAAACTTCTCCATTTTCATCATCTTCTCGTCCACCCTTTTCCGGCACCCGCAGTTGGAGGCGATGAACCCTTCTCCCATCGGCACTGGTCACCTCAAAATGAACGCCCTCTAGAGCGAAGGTGTCACCGACCTTCGGAATCCTGCCCATGCTTGAAAAGAGAAATCCCCCGATCGTGTCGTAGTTCTCATTTTCAGGAATACCAAGGCTCAGCTTCTCGTTGAGATCATCTATGTGAACCGCGGCATCCACGCTGACCAGCCCATCGGAGAGCAGCTGGATAGACGACAGCTCCTCCTCCTGTTCGTACTCGTCGCTGATCTCGCCGACGATCTCCTCAATCACATCCTCGATGGTCACAAGGCCTTCGGTGCCGCCATGCTCATCCATGACAATGGCAATATGCAGACGGTGCTGCTTGAACTCCTGGAGAAGGTCGTCGATTTTCTTCCCGCCGCTAACACGATAGGGGCTGCGAATGAGCGACTCAAGCGAGATGTCCTCCTTGCTGTAGAGACTCCGGAGGAGATCCTTCACATAGAGGATGCCGACAACATTGTCCTTACTCTCCCTGTAAACCGGTATTCTCGAAAGGGCGCACTCGATCGCCTTCTCGAGATTCTCAGAGAGCGGCTCGTTGAGATCAAGGCAGGTCATCTCCGTACGCGGCGTCATCACCTCCGAGACTTCTACATCTCCAAAGGAAATGATCGATTCGATCATTTCCATCTCCTCGGATTCGAGCAGCCCCTCACGCTCGACCTCTTCAGCCTTCGAACGCAGCTCCTCTTCGAGAATATCAGCGGAATCCCTATGTGAGCTGCGGCCGGAGACCTTGGCAAGCGGGCGCAGGATGCCCTCCAGGAGCCACCGGGCAGGGCCAAAACAGGAATGCAGAAAACGGATAAGCCTCGAAAAACGAGCCAGCCAGGCCTCCGGCCAGAGCCGACCGATGATCGCTGAGAGCAGCTCCAGGACGAGTACCTGCAAGACGAAGATCTCCAGCACCAGCAGAGCCAGGCTAATACCCAGATCTGTATTGAAGGTGAAATCGGGAGCTGCCGCCACAAGGGCGGGCAGGCGGCCAAGCAGCCAGCAGCAGGAGATGACGCAACGGACAACGATGTCGAAGTTGCCTAACGTACCCTCGTAATCTTCCTTGAACCTGGAGAATCGCTCCACCCGCTCAGGGCCCCAGTCGACGGACCTCTCCAGCAGGGTTTTCCTGGAAAAACGCTCGGTGGCTTTCCGACAGATCGAGATAAAGAGCCCCACGCCGATCAGGACAAGCGAGACCAGCAGCCATAGTACCGAGAAAGATTCCTGAGCGTACAATTCTACCTCTGCTAAAGCAGCACCTTCTCACGGGGACCCTGGAAATTCCAGCCAGGCCCTCTCTGATCACCTACTCTTCCGCATCATCTCCACCACCATTGCCCCCATCTCCGGGAGCTTCTTCGGGATCTTCCCCCGGCGTCTCTTCTGAAGATTCCCCCCCGGGCTCCTCTCCGCCGCCGGGGCCGCCCTGGGACTGTTCCTGGGCCTTCCTGAAATCCTCAGCCAGCTCAACCACCAGGCGGCCGACATTTCCCTGGCGTTGCTGCAGTCGATCGAGAGCTCGCGACCATTGCCCCGAGTCGCCGCTGCCATCGTTACTCTGGCGAAGGTCCTCGAGCTGTCCGGTCTGCCTGTTAATCTCAAGCTGCAGATTCTTCAACATCAACAGCTCGGCAAGCATCGACACCAGTGCCTCGTTCCGCTGCTGAGGTTGCTGCTGGTCCTGTTGCTGTTGCTGCTGTTGCTGCTGCTGGCGCTTCATCACCTCGAGCTGTTCCTCGAGGGAAGCAACCATCCTCTCGATGTCGACCACCAC
>DODI01000595.1:0-6917 GCA_003509045.1 Planctomycetota bacterium
CCCTCGGCGCGGCGGTCGCCTGCAGGGCGACCACCAGCGGTCATGTCTGCGCGGATCTTGCGTCGGTCATTTCCTCCCCTCCCCTGGGCAGCGGCGGAGACCCTGTCCCCGGAGCCTCCTGGCCTGAGCTCAATGCCTGGGTGACAGCCCTGGCCGGAAGCGGGCTTGTCGGAAACGGAGAGGATGCTTCGCCCCTGGTCCTCGAAAATAATCGGCGGCTCTACCTTGGAAAGTATTGGGACCTCCAGCGGCGCCTGGTAGCCGAGATCGAAGCAAGGATAGCCCTGCCGCCTGATTCACCCGACGATGAGCTGCTGCGAAGAGGAATCAAGAGACTGTTCGGCTCAGATGAGAGCGGGCCGGACTGGCAAAAGGCCGCGGCCGTAGCTGCCCTCCGGAACAACTTCACGGTAATCTCCGGCGGACCGGGGACGGGGAAGACGACAACCATCGTCAAGATCATCGTGCTGCTGATCGAGCGCGCATTGGAATCGGGAGAACAACCCCCGCTCATCGACCTCTTAGCTCCTACCGGCAAGGCCGCCGCCCGTCTCGAGGAGGCGGTTCGCGCGGCCGGCTCAAAGCTCGAGCTCGAGGACGAAGTCAGACGGCGCATTCCCGGCGAGGGAGCGACGCTCCATCGCCGCCTTGGCTACAACCCTCGCGGCTTCGGCTCCTTCCGCCACGGAAGGAAAAACCCGCTTGGAGCCGATGTCGTCATCGTAGATGAGGCATCCATGATCGACCTCGCCATGATGACCAGGCTTTTCGAAGCAATACCGAGAAGCTCCCGGTTGATCCTGCTTGGAGATGAGCACCAGCTCGCTTCGGTAGAGGCGGGAGCCATCCTCGGCGACATCTGCAATTCGCAGCGGGAAGATGGCTGGTCTCCTTCCTTCGCAAAAAAACTAGCGGACATCACCGGCCAGGACTACCCCTCATCCGCAACTGAAGGAGCTCCCGCCCTGGCAGACTGCATCGTCGAGCTCCAGAAAAGCTACCGCTTCGATGAATCCAGCGGCATTGGAAAATTCGCCCGCTTGGTACGAAACGGGAAGGCCGCGGAGGCGATCGAATGCCTGCAGGCCGCCGAGTACAAAGACATCTCCCTGCTGCCCCCCGCTGACCCGGAAGCGCTGCAGGAATCCATCCGCGAGCTCATCATCGAACGATACGGAAGCTACCTTGAGCAGGGTGATCCCGTCCAGAGAATGGAGACCTTCAACAGCTTCCGCATTCTCTGCGCTCACCGCCTGGGACCGCATGGGTTCTATCATCTCAACGAGCTCGTTGAGGCTACGCTCGATTCAGCCGGGCTGCTCGAATTCGAAGGTGCCTGGTACCACGGGAAGCCCATCATGATTACCCGCAACGACTACCAGCTGGATCTCTTCAATGGGGATACGGGGCTGGTCGTCCGTGATGAGGAGCGAGACGGAGCGCTCCGGGCGCAATTTATCGACCCTGAGGGCAGGATCCGGAGCTTCTCCCCGGCGCGACTGCCGCCGCACGAGACGGCCTACGCGATGACGATCCACAAGAGCCAGGGTTCTGAATTCGAGCGGGTTTTTGTCGTCCTGCCGGATGGCCCTTCGGCTCTCCTCTCTCGCGAGCTCATCTACACAGCCATCACGCGGGCCAGAAAAGAGGTGCTTCTCCTGGGCGGCGAGGAGACCATCACCGCCGGAATCGAAAAAAGAATCGAGCGCGCATCCGGACTTCAAGACGCGCTCTGGAGCAACGGGTAAGCAACCGCGTCAGCCGCTATACGGCCTCGATGCGCGCTGGCTGGAGAGCTCAACCGATCGCCAATCCTCAGATAATAAGGTAATATTTCTGCAGTTGCGGGGTCTTCAACCAGTTCTGCATAGGCTGAAAAGAACGTTTTCAGGTCGTTTCTACCGAATCTAATTAATTCGGCAGGCAGCCTTTGGAGGCGCTATCCTGTGCTTGCCCGGTAAAATTGAAGCTGAATAAATGAGTACTCTCTTCAAATACTGCCTCATCTTCCTCTCGCTCCTTGCCGCCTCTCCTGCGGCCTGGTCGCAGACTGTCCTCATCAGCGAATTTCTCGCCAGCAATGATGACGGCCTCGCGGATGAAGACGGTGATTTCGAGGACTGGATCGAGCTCTACAACCAGGGAGAAATCTCCGTCAACCTTGGTGGCTGGTACCTCAGCGACGATCCCGAAAACCCGGCAAGATGGCGCTTCCCAGCCATCGAGCTCTCGGCCGGAAGCTACCTCGTTCTGTTCGCCTCCGGCAAGGACCGGCGGGACCCGGCAGCGAACCTGCACACCAACTTCAAGCTCGGCTCAAGCGGTGAATATCTCGCCCTCATTCTCCCTGATGCCGCCACCATCGAACACGAATACTCGCCTCTCTACCCGCGACAGCGAGAAAACATCTCCTACGGTCTCAACATGGGGACAGCCGCCATCCTGGACGACAAAGACCAGGTGCGCTACCTGGTCCCGGAAGACAGCTCGCTTGGCGACAGCTGGACCACACGGAATTTTGATGATTCAGCCTGGGAGCGGGGCCGGCCGCAGGCGGGCTATGACGTCCGTCCGGCGGCTGCTAACCAGGCGATTCCGGTGGCGAGTTGGAGCTTTGATGGAAACGTTCTCGACAGCTCAGGAGGCGGCCATCATGGAGAG
Organism: Planctomycetota bacterium; assembly: GCA_003509045.1. GTDB lineage: Bacteria > Planctomycetota > UBA8108 > UBA8108 > UBA8108 > UBA8108. The sequence goes on from DODI01000595.1 coordinate 2,662, forward strand.
CTTGGCAATGCCAGCTACGACCCTGGCATTCCGAACGCGGTCGAAGAGGGAAGATCCCTCCGCTTCGATGGCGAGACCAGCCAGGTCATCATCCCGAACTACAACGGCGTCACCGCCGGCCAGCCCCGGACCCTCGCGGCCTGGATCAGGACGAGCGTTCGTGGCGGCGTGATCGCGTCCTGGGGATCCAGCCGGGCGGGCAATAAGTGGCTCTTCCGGATAGAAAACAGCAATGGAGCCCGGGGGGCGCTCGGAGTCGACATCGCCAACGGCTACTTTGTCGGCAACAGGAACGTCGCCGACGGACGCTGGCATCATGTCGCGGTTGTCCTCCCTGCCAACACATCATCAAACACTACCGACCTCCGTCTTTATGTTGATGGAGAGCTCGACGCGGGCAATCCCGGCGGCCCCCGACCCAGCGCATCGAGGGCCAGGATCATCGACACAGGCTTCGCCGGCAACGTTCTGATCGGCAGCGATGTAGAGGGCGGCTACTTCGAAGGGTTCATGGATGAGGTTGCTCTCTGGGATGAGGGGCTCACTGCTGAACAGATTCGAGCCCTGGCCTCGGGGACCAGGGCTGAAGAGCTCACCAGCTTCCAGCCGCTCATCGAACTCGATCTTGAAGATCAGATGCGAGGAGCCAACTCCTCGGTCTATCTCCGGCTCCCCTTCACCCTCGAGTCCCCCCTGGGCGGCACCTCACTGACCCTGCGGGTGAAATACAACGATGGCTATATCGCCTGGCTCAACGGGGTAGAGCTCGTGCGAAGGAATGCGCCGGAAAATATCTCCTGGAATTCAAGCTCCCTGGCTGACCGCCCCGACGCTGTCTCCCTGGCCTTTGATGACCAGCAGCTCACAGACAGGATCGGCCTCCTCGAACTCGGTGAAAACGTCATCTGTTTCCAGGGGCTCAACTCATCTCCGGATGATGCCGACTTCCTGCTTGTTCCTGAGCTGATCACGGCCGGCGCCTTCGCCTCAGAGAGGCGCTATTTCACCAGCCCGACCCCCGGCGCCGCCAACACGGGCGGCTCGCTCGACTTTGTCGAGGACGTGGTGATCAGCCATGACCCGGGCTTCTACGATGAACCGTTCGCGATCGAGCTCAGCTGCGAAACTCCGGGCGCCCTGATCCGCTTCACCACCAACGGCAGCGCCCCCAGCCTCGAAACCGGAACCACCTACAGCGGTCCGCTCCTGATCGATGATACGACGACCCTGCGCATTGGAGCCTTCAGGGAAGATTTCGAGCCATCCTATATCGACACCAGGACCTATCTCTTCCTCGACACTCCCACCGGCGGCGGCATCCTGCACCAGGATGCGAGCCAGCCGGGCTATCCCGGCTCCTGGGGTGGCCTGCAAGCCGACTACGAGATGGACCAGCGGGTGGTCAGTGAAGAAAACTCGCCCCACTACGATGAGCGGGTCCGAGAGTCATTGCTCGCCATGCCGTCACTCTCGATCGTCATGGACATCGACGACCTGTTTGACCGCACCTCCGGAATCTATTCCAACTCTCAACGCGCCGGGGTCGAATGGGAACGGCCCGCCTCGATGGAGCTCATCTACCCGGATGGCAGAGAGGGAACCCAGATCAACTGCGGCCTGCGCATGCAGGGCGGCGCCAGTCGCCAGCCCACTCGCCCCAAGCACAATATGCGCCTGATGTTCAAGAAGCTCTACGGACCCGGCAAGCTCAAGTTCCCCGTCTTTGAGGACTCGCCGGTCGAGAGCTTTGACACAATTGTCCTGCGCGGAGGCAACGGCGACTCCTGGTTCCACCCCTCCGCCACCCAGCGCACCCGGGCCCAGTACATCCGCGACCAGTGGTGCCGCGACGCCCAGCTTGCAATGGGACAGCTGAGCGCCCACCAGAACTACATGCATCTCTATATCAATGGCCTCTATTGGGGACTCTACCACCTCATCGAACGCCCGAGCGCCCCCTTCCTCGCCGCCCACCTCGGCGGGGACCGCGAGGAATACGATTCCCTCAATGTCGGCGAGCCTGTCGATGGCGACCTGCGCGCCTGGAACTCCATGATGCAGATCGCCGAAGGAGGCATGAGCAGCCCCGAGGCCTGGGAAGAGATCCAGGAATATCTCGACGTACCAAACCTCGTCGACTGGATGATCCTGAACTTCTATGTCGGCAATGTAGATTGGGATCATAATAATTGGTACGCAGGCCGCAGGAGACTACCTGGAGAAGGCTACAAATTCTTCGTCTGGGATGCGGAGCGCACCTTCTGGAACCTGAATGAAAATCGCACGGGTCTCAGCAACGCCAACCGCCCATCTCGCCTGCACCAGCGCCTGACGGATAACGAGGAGTATCAAGTCCTCTTTCGTGACCGAGTGCAGCGTCATTTCTTTGACGATGGGGTGCTTACCACGGAAGCAGCCCGGGCGAGGTGGGATGCCTTCGCCGAACATATCGAGCTGGCGCTGGCTGCTGAAACGGCTCGCTGGGGCGATGACAAGCGCGCGAACGACCCCTACAACACCAGGCAGGAGTGGACCACGGAGCTGAGCTGGTTCCGCCGCACCTACTTTCCAAGGAGAACTGGCCTCGTCTACGCACAGCTTGCCCAACGGGGACTCGCACGCAGCGCGATCAATCCCCCAGCGATAGAGCCGGCAACCGGGAGAATTCCTCCGGGAGGAGTCGGCCTCGAAATCAACATGACGACCGAAGCGGGCAGCATCTACTACACCCTTGATGGAAGCGACCCCAGGCTCGAGGGCAACCAGGTGGCGGCTTCCGCCACGCGGTTCACAGAACCGTTCAATCTGCCGAGAAGCTCCGAGATCCGGGCTCGCACCCTGCGAAGAGGAGTCTGGAGCAATCTCATCGAGAGGTCGTTCGCCACCGATGTCTCGGGCCTGCGGGTCAGCGAGATCATGTACAATCCCCGCCCCCCGGCTGAAGACAGCCCCGTGAGCCAACAGGATCTCGAGTTCATCGAGCTGGCCAATCCCTCCGATGAGACGATTGACCTGACCGGGGTACGCCTTGCAGGCGGAATCGAATTTGATTTCAGCTCAGCGGGAGTGTTCGACCTGCTGCCGGGAGAGTTCGCCGTGATCGTCCGCGATCTCGAGGCCTTCGCCACGCGTTACGATGTCGCCCGGATTCTCATAGCGGGAGAATACCGGGGTAACCTGGCCAACGCCGGCGAGAAGCTCGAGCTTCGGGACGCCCTTGGAAGCATCATCGCGGACTTCAGCTACAACGACAGCTGGGAGCCCGGCACCGATGGCCAGGGGTTCTCGCTCGTGCTGAGGAACCTCGCCCTCCCACCCGAGGACCTGGGTTTGGCCGAAAGCTGGCAGGAAGGCCTGGTCATCGACGGGACTCCAGGTTTTGCTGAAGCGCCGACGGCCGCGGGCGGCCTGCAGAAGCCTGGCGACACGAACCAGGATGGACAGGTCGACCTCTCCGATGCCGTCAGCCTCCTCGGGCATCTCTTCCTTGGGACACCAGAGCGGCTTCCCTGCCAGGATGGCGCTGTCGGTGATCCCGGGAACAGGATCCTGCTGGACCTCAACGGCGATAGCGGTGTCGACCTCGCGGATGGAATCCACCTCCTCATCTACCTCTTCCAGGGAGGGCCGCAGCCGGCCGCAGGCACCGAATGCATCCGTATCGAAGCCTGCCCTGAAAGCTGCGGAGAATAAAGCGCGCGAAACAACGGCCGGCCCGGCCTAAGATGCCGTTGTTTCAAAGCTAATTGTTGCTTTAGGCTTTCCCCGTCTGCATGATGTACAGAACCTTGAGCTTGGAGGCAGAGAGTTCCAAACAGAGTCAGCCTCAAAGCTTAGAACGCAGGACCCCGGAACTATTTGTATAAACGCTGGAGCATAAGATGAGAGGAACTGGATCTCAGGAAAGATACTGGCAGCCGAAAGTTCTCGGTCTCATGGGTGCTGCCCTTTTAGCGGTCCTCTCCCTCGTCCCCAGCGCCCGTCTTCAAGCCCAGGGGATTCCCGGCCTGGAGCTCGACATCCCGGCTCCCCAGGGATTCACGCGTTACTTTCGCGAGGTGTCCTTTCGCCGCGGAGATTTCAACACCGACGGTTCGGTCGATATCTCAGACGCGATCGCCACCTTCGTCTGGCTGTTCGCAGGCGGTGAGGCGAGCACCTGCACGATCGCCGGCGACACCAACAACGACTCGGCCGTCGACCTGAGCGATGGCGTCTTCAGCCTCGCCTACCTCTTCCGCGCCGGCGCCGAGCCT
>DODI01000393.1:0-1870 GCA_003509045.1 Planctomycetota bacterium
GATATCCTCAGCCTGGTATTCGTTCAGCTCTCCATCCAGCTCCGCCACCTTCGTGTCATCGATAAAGAGCTCGAGAAGAGTGTAGCGGGTGCCATTGGTCCAGTCGAGAAGCAGCAGGCCGGAGCGCTCTCCATAGGTCTTCTGCGTGATTCCCATCTCCGAGATGGCAGAGAGAACCGCGCCGCCGCCCGGCTGGGCCCCAAGGGGAGCCGCGAGGAAGGCAACGAGAACCAGCCAGCCTGCAAAGACCCGCGCAGGCGCAAAACGCCGCCGCTCGGCGGACTCAAGCTTATTCACGGAATAGATCCTGCTCATCTTCTTCCCCCCCAGAACACGGTCATTTCATCTCCGGAACGATTAGCGACAACGAAATCTTTTTCCCCATCTCTATTGAGATCCACATGCACCATGGCCGCCGGAAGAAAGCTCTCGGCGTCCGTCTGCACCTCGGAGCCCGAAAGCAACTGGGAGCTGGAGAAGCCCGCACCGATTCTCGCCGAGAAGACCTCGATAGCCCCCGGGGGCAGAGCATTGGCAAGAACCAGGTCCAGCCGGCCATTGCCGCCGAAATCGGTGGCCAGCAGGCCAGTCGGTGAATATTCCCCGCTGCCAGAGCCAACCTCGCGAAGCAAGAAGTCCTTCTCCTGCTGCTCGAAGATGAACACCCCGGACAGGGAGGCCACGGCGATATCAGCCCGATCATCCCCAAGAAACTGCCCAGAGACGACCGCCACCGGCGCACTGCCCTCGGGCAAAGGCAGGTTGTAGAGGAAGAAGGCCGCACGATCGGGGCGCTGGATTAGCACCACGACATTGTCCGACTCGTTGCCAGTGGCCACCAGGTCGAGCATCCCATCCTGGTTGATATCCTCAGCGAAGAGCTGGAGAGGATCTTCAAGCAGGCCGCCGGTATCGATCAGCTCGGCAGGAGCAAAAACTCCCTGCCCCGCCTGGCGGAACCAAAGGAGATCATCGGAGAAGCCGCCGGCCGTAATCAGGTCCAACCGGCCATCTCCATCGAGATCGCCCGCCGCAACCGTGCGAGGCCCATCCAGACCGCCATCGAGCGAGAGGATGTTGGTCCTCCTGTCGAAGCGGCCCCTGGAGTCCTGCAGCAGGACAAGAAGATTGTCCGATTGGGCATTGGCCGTCACCAGGTCAGCGAGTCCGTCTCCATCAAGATCGGCGCTGATGACCTGGGAAGCTCCGCGGGTACTCGATGCATCCCCGAAAAAGTTGAGCTCCTGCCTGGCATAGGACGAATTCGCGCGTCGTGAAAGCAGGGTCAGGCTGTTGGAGAACGGGCTGGTCACAGCCAGGTCAAGGTCACCATCGGCATCCAGGTCAGCCACGGCGAAAGAGGAAGGCCTCGCTCCATCCTGCAGAGAGGCCAGCGTCTGCGCCGGGCTCTCCAGGACATTCAGCGCATCCTGCTGGTAGATGGCAACATCCCGAGAGCCCTCATCTACCGAGGCCACATCGTAACGACCATCTCCATCAAAATCACCGACCGCCACATGCTGGGGGCGCGCGATCTGGTCCGTTCGCCTGAGGATTTCGCAGCCGGACAGCCCGGCCGCATCAGCCAGACAGACCAGCACCCTGCCTCCATTTCCTCCGGGAAGACCGGAATCAGCGATGAGAAGATCATCGGCTCCATTCAGGGTCAGGTCGGCAATCAGCATCGAAACCGGTCTCTCGAGACTCTCGGGCGCGAACCGGCCAAGCTCGAAAGAGCCGCCGGCAAGCTGCCAGGCGACGATGATGTTGTCCCGCTCCCGGTCAATGGCCAGGATGTCCAGGCGGCCATCGTGATCAAGGTCGAGAACGCCGACCGACCGGATCCGCGAACCCGCCGCCGGGATCGGCT
>DODI01000393.1:2217-10142 GCA_003509045.1 Planctomycetota bacterium
CCCGCCGCTCCACGGTTCTCGAAAACCACCAGCCCGGAGAGGAAGGAGGCGACAATGTCCGCGTCGCCATCTCCATCAACATCCCCGGCGGCCAGGTCGGTAAGGCCCGTCTCCCCTGCCGCCGGCCCGGGCACATTCGCCGGACCGGAAAAGGTGCAGTAGGAATAGTCTCCTTCCCGTCCATCGCAACCAGCCAATCCGTTCTCTCCACGGTAGAAGATCGTCAGGGCGGTATCCATGGTCACTCCCTCCGCGACCGCGATATCCTGGTCGCCGTCGCCGTCAAAATCAGCCAGTGCCAGCGCGGTGGGATCGAGAAAGACACCGGCGGCCTTCAGAGAGGCTCGGTTGCGTATATAATCCGCATCCTCTCCCTGGAAGTAGATCATCAGAGAGCCCGCCTTCTCTATGGCAGGAACCTCCTCATCGGGGAAGGCCGGGGTGTGGAAATGACTCGTCACGATGACGGCGTCAAGGTCGCCATCTCCATCGAGATCTCCAAGCTCGAGATCCGCAGGCTCACCGATGCGGTCGTCGAGCAGTCGGAGCTGATCAAAGGTACCCGAGGCCCTCTGGAAGGAGAGCACCAATGAGCGGGCGCCCCTGGAGATGGCGGCGAGGTCCAGCATCCCATCCTGGTCAAGATCACCGGCCGCGACCGAGACAGGGTCGTCAACCTCAGCCAGGGGCGCCAGCCATGCCGGCTCAGGGGTAAAGCCTATACTTGCAGGAATGATGAACTCCAGTATGTCGGGGGTGCCCCGGCTTCCGGGAAGTAGATTCTCATCGAGACCATCCGGGTCTCCCGCGCACCCCGCCGACTTGGCGCCCAGGCCGCGAACCCTGTCGAACGGCGTGATGCGAAGCCTGACGTTTCCACCGCCCGGGACATCGACATCGCTTGCCCAGATCACCCGGTACTCCACGCCGGCGCTCGATGCGCCAAGATTGAGCGCCGCTGCAAGATCCACCTGAAGCGTATCGCCGGGTTCCGCAGGCGGATCGAAGGGTGCCGCAAGGGTCAGAACCCCGGTGGCTGCGGCATAGGAGCAGACGAGTCTGTCCTGGGCCGGCTGTCCCTCCCGCTTGACGAGCTCGACGGGACGTCTCGACATCTCTCCAAGCGCCCGCAGCTCGCCTTTTCGGCGAATCCACGTCGCGAGCAGCTCCTGGCTGGAGAGCCCGGCTGCCGCGGGAAGCTCCACCGGACCGCTCAGCAGGTCCTTTGACAGCGTGGCGATCCGAAGGCGCGAACGCTCAGCCGCCATGTCAGCTGAATACAGCAGCTCCCGCCGCGCGAGCGGATCCGCCCCCAGCTCCTGGGGCAGGTCAGGAAAATCATCGCCCTGGTGAGCCCATTGGAGAAGCACATCAATATTGTCTCCCTCGGGATCCTGGGCTATGAAATCAATTCCAATATCACCATTGGCGAATCCATCGGGGCCTATCCCGGGAGCGCCGAGGATCTGCACCGCGGGAGCCTCGTTGAGCTCGAGGACGATCAGCGCGGTAACGGTCTCGCCTACCGCCTCGGTAAACTCGCCGACCAGATCGCGCGGCGTCATGCGCACCAACACAGCACGGTCGATATTTCCCAATTCCTCGGCCGCGCGCCAGTCGAAGCGATGAACAGCTCCCCCGGGTGAAGACGCCAGGGAACTCTGCGACTGGACCGTACGCATCTCCCTGAAATCGGCGGCGGTCGGGTTCTCCGTAACGGTCGAGACCTCCATAGCCAGGTCCACGAGGTCGGAGGTGAGATCCGAGATCACAACGCTCAATCCGAGCCGCCCCGAGCTCGATCCCTCCGAAGAGATGCTGTCGATCGCCGGAGCATCGTTGCCGACCTCAACCTGGACATCGACCTGGGCATCGGCCTCGAACCTGAGGGTGACCTGGCGGAGGGTGGAGTCGCCGAGATCTGCGAACGCGTTCCAGCCGATACGATGAAGCTTGCCGCCGCGCGTGGTCTCCAGGCCCCTGAGGGGGGCGGGATAGTTGTCCTCGGGGTCGGCGTACTCCTCACCCTCGGCAAGCTCGAAGCGAGCCGGGGATGGATCGACGAAGGTCAGCGGCTGAAAGAGGGCCCCATCTGTCGACCAGGTAATATTCACGTTGGCCAGTCCGCCCGAGTCGCTCTTGACCTTGAAGCGAATGACTGCCTGGCGAGGATCCCTGCGATGGCTCTCATCTTCGAAGCCATCGAATTCGACCCTGACACCGGTAGCCGCTCCGCGATTCGCGGCGCCATCGTCCCCCTCGAAGAGATAGGAGAGCAGGGCTGTGCCGGAGTTGCAGCCGCTGAAGACGACCTGGGCCAGCAGCAGGGCCGCAAGGGCGGTTGATCGTCTGAATTCTTTCTTACACCAAAGCTTCATTTCTATTTAATCCGCAAAAATCACTACTGTTCGCGAGATCCTGGCACCGTCGGTTCCCAGGGCGCGAATCTTCACCAGGTTTCTACCCGGCACTACCGGCAGCCCACCCGCCAGCTCGATCCGGGCCCTGCCTTTGACCTCCAGCTCCTGGTTGACCCGTACCAGCTCATCCCCCTTGAGTACCCAACGATAACGTTCAACCCCCTCGGCGAGACGATGCAGGTCGAGAACACGGAGGCTATGATCAAGCCGGCCAGCGGCGCTTAGCAGCTCAAAGGCGAAGGTCGAGGGGTCGGACCTGTCTGAAAAAATAATCCTCAGGGTCCTCTCCTCCTCATCCTGGGCCAGGTGGCCGCGCAGCTCTCCCTTGAGCTCTTCCAGGAAACCAGCGGCAGCCGCTTCATTCAATACATTGATCACTGCGGCCGATTCACCTGGAATGTACATGGGCGGCATCACGATGCTCTGCAGGTAGTTGTTCATCGCGCCATCGCCGGGGCTGCGGTCAACAAGGCTCAGGAAGCGAGAGCCTCCACTTGAGCGGAGCTTATAGGCAGGGGTCGGAACCGGGCTCTCAACAGAGAGCTTCAGCCAGGCCCTGACCTTCTGGTCATTCAGATCGATGACCTCGAATTCCATCCCGCCAGCAAGAGGATATTCGTGCGTCGCTACAAACCAGGATGGCAGGCCCCCAAAAAGCCAGGTTGCAACCTCCAGGGCCGCATTCCCTGAGGAGACCTGGGGCTCAGGAAGAACCTCTTCCGTCTCCAGGCTGACACCAACCAGAAAGTCTAGGTTGCGCCCCTCTCGCAAGGCCGATGATGTGGTTGTCGAGCTGAGTGCCAGCGCCCTGCTGACCAAGGCGTCGTCAGATTCCAGCGCGGCGCAGATCCGCCCAAGAGCGGCCTCGGCGTCGTCGGGCTCCTTGACGGCGGAAACTTTCAGGAAAACTCCGACACTGTAGGGAAAGACCTCGGAGCTTCCGGAAGAATTCCGTACAGCTCCACCGGAGCAGCCGGTCAGGACCAACAATGCCATGATAAAAAGATGCGCTGTCTTTCGTGATCTATAGTGAAAACGTCGAATTCTATTCATAGGACATTCAACTCAGACGAAACGAAAGAAAAACGCGGCCTACGGAAAAACGCGATCAACACCCAACCGCAACAACCCCGCAGGCGACGCTACTGAGAGCGCCTTCTTACTAATGACACCAAGGTCCGATTATAGCACTCCTTAGGTGATTTCCTAAGCTAACCGATCCTTTTCAACTTGAGCGCCCCGTGGGGCCTTAACCTTGCAGCAGGGCACCTCGTAAGAGCCTTCTTCTTTCCACATCCTGATTGTGAAAAAACACCTGTAGAAAGACAGGTGGGTCCCCCTCGAACCAAACATCTGGCGAGCAATCACCTCATTTAGAAGGTAAAAATCCTCTGGACCCAGGCTGTGAAGCTTTCCTTTTCACTAACAGGGAAGTTATATTTCATCAGGCGGTCGGACTTCGAAAGAGCCGGCCGGGCACTAAGAAAGGAAGACCTTGAAGATAGCAATCGGCGGCGATCATGCCGGATTCGAGCTTAAAAAGTTCATCTCCGGTCACCTTAGCGAATCTGGCCACGAGATTCTCGACGTAGGAGCCCTCGAATACGATGGCGAAGACGATTATCCCGATTTCGCCAGGCTCCTGGCGGAGGCCGTGATGGAAGGCAAGGCGGATAAAGGGATCCTGATCTGCGGAAGCGGCGTCGGGGTGTGTATCGCCGTCAACAAGCATCCAGGTCTGCGGGCAGGGATCTGCCACGACACCTATTCCGCGGCGCAGGGGGTCGAGCATGACAATATGAATGTCCTTTGCATTGGGGAGCGGGTCGTTGGACCGGCGCTGGCCCGTGAGGTCGTCGAGGCCTTCCTGGGCGCAGACTTCGCGGCAGAGGGCCGTCACCAGCGGCGCTACGAAAAGGTACTCGGGATTGAAGAGCGCTACCTGGGTCCATCGGCGAGCTGACCGCAGGACGACGAATGAATAACCCCGTAGAGAAGTCCGGCTTTCTCGGCTATCTCCTGGAAGCAGACTACCGCTTCCTGCAGGAACGGGATCTCGGCCTCGACCTCTACAACAGCGGCTCTTGCGGACTGATCGTCTTCGTGCTCACGGTGGCGGCGGCCACCATCTTCTTCCTGTCGATCTTCCACCTCATTCCCCAGCGCAAACACGTCACCCTCCTGCTGCTGGGGACCAGCGGCCTGGCCTTCGCCTTCGGCCTGCTCGGCACCTGGCTGAACCACCTCCGGCTGGAGGAGGTCGGCAGGGAGCTCTTCAGTGAAGCCGGCGGGACGCGGCCGGTTACCGCCGGGCAGCGGGCCGCCATCCTCGTTCTACCTCTGGCCGTGGGCGGCGCCTCTCTTTTCGCGAGCCTGGCGGGATACCTCTACCTGCTGGTCTTCTGGACCTCGGACCTCTTTCGCTCGAGCGAGCAACCGAAGAAGAAGAAAAAGAAGAGCAGGGCGGCGGATGTCAGGAAGCCGGCTGGAAAATAATGTCGATGCTCTCCTCCGCGGCGGCGGCCTGCAGCTCGGCCTGGAGCTCGTCAACCGCCTGATCGACAGGGACCTGGACCTCCATCTCCAGGGAGAAGATAGGCGCGCCGGTGATGGGCGCCTGGTTGAGCGAGGTGTCAAGGCTCGCCACGTTCACCCCCCGGTCCCGGAGAATGCCGGTGATCCGATGGACGATGCCGGGATGGTCAAGCGCCTCGGCCTGCAGGCTGTAGCAGATAACAGCAGATGAGGGGCCGGGCGAATCTACAGGCTTGATCTGCAATTCCAGGTCAAGCTCCGAAGCGACCGCGGCCAGCCCGCCCCTGATGGACTCGAGCTGCTCAGCTCCGCCAACCACCAGGACGAAGAGGGCAAACTCTCCACCGAGGATCGCCATCCTGGAATCCTCCAGGTTCGCTCCGGCATCGAAAATCACACCGGACACGGAATCGACGATACCGGGCTGATCCCTGCCCGACGCTGACACCAGGACTGTCTCCCGCTGTTTCTGCTCCACCCTGCTATATCTCCAGGTTAAGACCAATATTGATCCGACCGAGCATAGCAGCAGGAGAGAGTCCGCTTCAACCCTCCACCCCGGGCAACTGCCGGTAATCATGAAACTCCCGACACCTCCGCCTCGGCGGGGCCGATAAGTAGAAAGAGAATTCCCTGGCGGTTGATTCATCGTAAATGAGCTCAATTCAACCCGGGGAAACTGCCGATGAATAGACTAGTCCGTAGAGCGAGAAGAGTCGCTTTAACTCGCAGCGGAGCACGGTATTTCAATGAAACGAAAACTCATCTTATTACTCTTACTCACGGCCTCCTTCCTCCTGGTCGACGCCTTCAACTCGGCGGCCAGGGCGCATGCCGAGGATCTGCCCCGTTCCGGCGAGGCGTACATCATCCGTGAGCACGACAATCTCTTCCGGATCGCGGAGCGAGCCTACGGCAACGGCTTCGACTATTACCGCATCCTCGAAGCGAACCCATGGATCGAACCCGACAGGCTGATTCCCGGGAAGCTCATCGCGATACCCGCGACGGCCCGGCCGATTGGACCGCTCCCCCCCGAGAGCTTCGAGGAGGAGCTGACGGAAGCCGGGGCCCTTGAGCCGGCCTCCACCGAGGCGCCGGCAACGATCGACCCCGTTCCTGCCGGGGAAGCGGCAGACGATGGCGAAGAGGCCGGGGGCACCCTGCCACCTGAGACCATTACGCACTCCGATCCGGCCCAGGGCGCAGAAAAGAAAACCTCCGTCTGGAACACTCTGCAAAGCCGGATCCAGTCGAAGACCTTCTTCGGGTTCAGCCTCGAGATGTTCGCCTGCTACGTGCTTCTCTTCTGCCTGGGGCATGCGATCCTGCAGGGCCTGATCGTCTGGATCACCTCCCATATCACCTTTGTCCGCGAAGCCTCGATCAGAAAGTCTTTCAAGGCGACCTTCCTCACGGAGATGGTCACGCTCTGTACTCTGCTGATCGTTGGCATGGTCGCCATCATGATGCTCTACGTGGGTACAGAGAACGCAGTCGAAGGCTCTTCCTCACAGCTCTTCCCGCTCGTCGAGGACTACCTGGGAAGACCGGTTGGAATGCTGGCGGTAGCCTGCTGCCTGCTGGGGCTCCATGTTCTCCTCAGCCTGCGCTTCATTCCCCAGATTTTCGAGATCCAGAAGGCCCAGGCCTTCATGGTCGTTTTCCTCGGAGTCCTGGCCCCCCACCTTGCCGGCTTCTACGTCGTCGGTAAAAAAATGGGCTTTATCCAGGCCTGAGGCCTGAAACCCCCGACGGCGGCGGAAACAGGCTCCCCCCGCCCGGCGCGAATCAGGACGGTTGTCTACCCGGTCGGGCGGTGATACCCTGATGCCTCGCTCGGAGACCCGGGTATCTCCATCTTCCAGCGAAGCAACCATCCTGACAGGAGCCTATAGATGAACCAGCGGCTGTCTTTCACATCCTGCCTGCTTGCCCTCATTCTCTGCTCCGGCCATGCAGCCGAAGCTGCCAGGGACAACATTGTCATGTTCGTGGTCGACGACCAGGGGCGCGATGCCGGCTGCTACGGCAACAAGGCGATCAAGACCCCCAACCTCGACAGGCTCGCCGCCGATGGAACGGTCTTCCAGCACGCCTACTGCACCACAGCCAGTTGCTCTGCCAGCCGGTCGGTAATTCTCAGCGGTCTCCACAACCACTCCAACGGCCAGTACGGCCACGAGCACTCCTACCACAACTTTCATACCCGCAGCAGTGTCCGAAGCCTGCCGGTTCTCCTTTCGGCGGCCGGCTACCGCACCGCCAGCATCGGCAAGTACCATGTTCAGCCCGAGTCGGTCTACCATTTCGACACCTATCTCAGGGGCAACCAGGGCGGCTCCCGCAACGCCGTCACCATGGCGGGGCTCTGCGAGGCCTGGCTCGGAACGAAGAGCGAGAAACCTTTCTTTCTCTACTTCTGCACATCCGATCCCCACCGAAGCGGCCGCCAGGCGAGTCATCCCCTCAACCGTCCCGATTTTTTCGGCAACGGGAAGAAGTACAACGGCGTCACCGAAAAGACCTTCAAGGCCGAAGACGTGATTGTGCCCCCCTACCTCCCCGACACCCCCGAATGCCGGCGGGAGATCGCCCAGTACTACCAGTCCGTCGCAAGACTCGACCAGGGTCTCGGCCTGCTCGTAAAAATACTGAAAAAGCTGAAGCTCTACGACAACACCCTCATCCTCTACCTCAGCGACAACGGCATCGCCTTTCCCGGCGCCAAGACCAATCTCTACGAACCGGGGATGCGACTTCCGCTGGTGGTCCGGGCTCCCGCGCAGAAGAAACGCGGAGGCTCGACCAGCGCCATGGTGAGCTGGACAGACCTGACACCAACGATTCTCAGCTTCGCCGGAGCGACACCGAAGAACTACAAGTTCCACGGCCGCTCTTTCCTCGGAGCGCTCGATCAGGAGAGCCCGAAGGGCTGGGACGAGGTCTACGCCTCCCACACCTTCCACG
>DODI01000282.1:0-10652 GCA_003509045.1 Planctomycetota bacterium
GGATACGCGGATGCAGAATTTTTTCGTCAACGGCAGGTGGGTCCGAGACCGGCTCTTCACCGCGGCGCTTCGTGCTGCCTACAAGGGCTACCTGATTCCCGGAAAGCACCCCCTGGCCTATCTCGTCTTCGAATTTCCGGCTGAGGCGGTTGATGTCAACGTGCATCCGACCAAGTCCGAGGTTCGCTTCAGGAATCCCGGTCTGATGTATCCACTGGTCTACAACGTGGTTAGCCGGGCCCTCGAGCCCGAAGACCGTTCGCCGGAGGCGGCGGATGACTCCGGCTTGGCCGCGACGGCCGGGATTGAGCAGGCGGCGCTGGATTTTTTCGCCAACCCGCCGCCCTCAGCCAGAGGTGCCTCTGCTAGCGGCTCCGGAGGCTCCATCGCCGGAGCCGGCTGGAGCGCCGCGGGAGGTACGCGGGAGGCCGTCGAGGAGAGGCGGGAGCTTCCCGCGGGTGAGTCGCCGGGCCGAGCCTTCCAGCTGCTCAATTCCTTTATCCTGGTGGAGGAAGAGGACGGCATCCTGCTGATTGACCAGCACGCTCTGCACGAAAAAATTCTCTTCGAAGGAATCTATCGCCAGCTGATCGAGGGTGACGTCGTTCAGCAGAAGCTGCTGGTTCCCGAGGTCCTGGCGCTCTCTGTTGAGCAGGTGCCCCTGCTGGAAGATGGCTGCCGTCTGCTGGGAGCCTGCGGGTACGAGGCCGAGCCCTTTGGAGAGGCCGAGGTTGCGATCAGGGCAGTGCCGGAGCTCTTCGAGGGCAAGAGACGCAAGAGCCGGGTGGAGGAGATCTGCCAGGAGGTCTTCAGCTGGCTTGAGCGTGAAGGAGACCGGTATCTCAGCGATGATGAGACTCCTGAGCTCCTCGAACAGAGATTGCGGGCTCTCGCCAGCCTGATGGCCTGCAAGCGGGCGGTCAAGGCCGGTGATCGGTTGAGTCCGGAGGAGATCGACAGCCTTCTCGAGCATGGCGACCTCGCCATGGACCCTAGGAATTGCCCTCACGGCCGGCCGACGATGGTTCGTCTCAGCCGCCGGGAACTTGACAGCAGCTTTGACAGGAAATAAGGCTCGGTGGTCATGACCCAGAACAATCAGCCTCCGCTTTTTGAGCGTTTCGAGTTGGACGGATCGATGTCCCTGTCGGTCAATTCCAACAGGAAGCTGAAGAACATCATCGTCAAGATGTTCGTCCTGGCCGATCTCGATGAGAGCTATACCAGCCGCTCGCTGGTGCCGATGGTTCTGCGTCGCGGCACGACCCGGCTGCCGGACATGCAGGCGCTCAGGCGCTATCGCGAGAGCCTCTACGGTTGTATCCTGGGCTCCTCGGTCATCAAGGTCGGGGAGTGGCAGACGGCGGTGTTTTCGCTCGATATCGTTAACGAGGCCTTCCTGCCCGGAGAAGAGAGCCTCCTGGAGAAAGGGCTCGAGCTGCTGCGGGAGCTCATCTTCGATCCCCTGGTTGAGGATGGAGCTTTCAGCGCGGATTACGTGGCTCGAGAGAAGGATCTTCTCGCCACCAATATTCGCTCAAACATCGATGATAAGAACGAGTACGCGGTGCTGCGCTGCACCGAGGAGATGTGTTCCGGGGAGCCCTATCGCCGCCATGAGATGGGAAGTCTCGATGAGATCGATGGGATCGAGCCCGGTGCTCTGATGGATTTCTACAGGGACTGGTCCTCGAGCGCTCCCCTCTCTCTCTATGTTTGCGGAGATGTCGATCCGGACCAGGTTCGAGAGATGGTGGCCGCAGCCTTCTCCTTCGAGCGTTCAGAGCCGAAGTCCCTGTCGGAGCTTCCAGCTGCCGTGGAGGTCGGCCAGGTGAGGGAGGTTCGCGAGCAATTAGAGGTTAACCAGGCGAAGCTGGTTCTGGGTTTCCGTCACGGCATCCGCCCCGGCGATGATGCCTATGAGGCCCTGCTGCTGCTGAACGCCATCCTGGGCGGCTTCTCGCATTCGAAGCTGTTTCAGAATGTTCGCGAGAAGGCGAGCCTTGCCTATTCGGCCCGCTCCTGGGTCGAGCGCACCAAGGGTCTTCTCTACATGTCCTGCGGCATCGCTACCGAGAATTACGAACAGGCGCTGGAGATCTCCCTGGCCCAGCTGGAAGCCATCAGCGAGGGTGAGATCAGCGATGGGGAATTCGATGCTTCCCTGAAGACGATCCTCAATCAGAACCGTATGCTGGAGGATAATTTCCCGGCGCTGGTGGGTAGCGATTTCAGCTGGCGGCTTCATGGCGGGGAGCTTGATCTTGCCGGGCTGCGCGAACGCCTGGAGAAGGTCAGCAGGGATGACATCGCCGCTGCGGCTGCTACGATTCGCCACGACACGACCTATTTTCTGCACTCTTGAGGATTGGGCTTTCCCCCTGGACTGGATTTGAAACGATGACCCGCCTTGAACTTAAAAAACTGAGCAACCTGACCCTGAAGGAGGAGGTCTACAGGGCGACTTTGCCTTCGGGACTCGAGGTTTCTTTCTGTCCGAAGCCCGGCTTTCAGAAGCGCTACGCCTGCTATTCAACGCGCTTCGGATCGATTGACAATGAGTTCACCGGCAGCGGCGGAGAGTCCCTGCGGGTACCCGATGGGGTCGCTCATTTTCTCGAGCACACCCTGTTTGAGACCCCCAGGGGTAACGCCTCGGATCTGTTCGCGCTCAACGGGGCCTCAAATAACGCCAGCACCTCCTTTACCCAGACGACCTATCTCTTTGCCGCCAGCGACCACTTCTGGGACAACCTCGGCCTGCTGATTGATTTCGTCGAGAACCCCTGTTTCCAGGACGATAAGGTCGAGAAGGAGCGCGGAATCATCGAGCAGGAGATCAAGGGCTATGATGACAACCCGGGCTGGGTCAATTATCGAGGGCTGCTCGGCAATCTCTTCAGCGAGCATCCGGTGCGAATCGATATCGCCGGAACGGTCGAGACGATCGCGGAGATTGACACCGCCACCTTGCAGAGCTGCTACGACCGCTTTTACCACCCCTCGAATATGCATCTCTTCGTGGTCGGAGATCTCGACCGGCAGGAGCTCTTTGAGTTCGTGGCCGAGAGATCGCGTGCCGGAGAGGCGCTCGAGGGGGAGCTCGAGAGAAAATACCCGGTCGAGCCTGCCGAGGTGTGCAAGGCCGAGAGCGAGGTGGAGATGGATGTGGCCGCCGCCAAGTTCATTCTCGGCTTCAAGGAGACCGGGATCCCTCTCGCGGGGGAGGAGCTGGTGCGCAGAGAACTGCTCAGCGATCTTGGCCTCGATCTGCTCTTCGGCAGCTCCAGCGACCTTTTTCGGGAATTGTACGAGAAACAGCTCGTCCACGATGGGCTCTGGAGTGGCTACGACACACTTGGCGGGGTAGCTTACGCCATGGTGGGAGGTGATACGTCCAGCCCGGATGAATTCCCCGGCCGTCTCCTGGATGGGATTGAGAGCCGCCTCGGCGAGGCGCTCAGCCGGGACAACTTTGAGCGTAAGAAGAGGCAATTCATCGGAGATTTCGTTCGCCGCTTCAGCAGCCTGGAGTTTATCGCCCACGGCTTCACCACCTACCTGTTTCGCGATTTCGATCTTTTTTCACTTATTGATCTGATCAACGGGCTGGAGAGGGAGATGCTCGAGGAACACCTCCGCTCCCTTCTTGACCCGGACCGGCATTCGATCTTCAAGATCATTCCCCGGAGCAGTTGAGTCGCTATGGCCAGGACAGCGGAGAGCTTGAACGATGATGGTTGAACCCGGAGACAAGGAGTTGTCCGCCGGCAGTCCCGCCCTGGTCTGCCCCGAGACCCACCTGCCCCTGGAGCCAGCCTCCGTGGAGCTTCTCGAGAGCCTGGCAGAGCGTCAGCGCCGGGGGGAGCTCGCGACCATCGGAGGCGAGACCATCGATGAGCTTCCAACAGGAGGCTGGGTTCGCGGCGATGGGGCGCTGCTCTACCTGGTGATCGGTGGCATAGCCAGGATGGTCATCGAGGATGCGGTCAGCCTGGAGGAAGAGGGCTCGGCTGCCGGGGAATAAAACCCGGTATCAGGCTTCGTATTTCCCGACGGCCGCCGCATTTTTCAGGATCTTCATCGACAGGTTGTCGCCTTCCAGATCAAGCTCGGCTGTCTCGCCGGCATTGATCTGGCCGAGGATGATCATCTCAGAGATGGGATCCTCGATTCTTTCTTCGAGAACCCGGCGGATCCCGCGGGCCCCGGTCCTGTCGTCAAAACCATTGTCGATCAGACAGCTCTTCGCCTCGGCGGTGACCTCCAGCTTGAGCTCCTTGGTCGCCAGGCGCTCTTCCACCTTCGCCACCTCCAGATCAAAAATCTTCGTGACCTCCGCGTGGGTAAGGAATCCGAAGGGCACGATCGCATCGACCCGGTTCAGGAACTCCGGTCTGAAGTGGTTGTCGAGAGCCTCTGCGACGAAGGTCTGGATGCTTCCATCATCATCGGAATCTTGAGAGCCGGGGTGGAAGCCCAGGGAGCCCTGGTCGAGAGTGGCCCTGGCCCCAAGGTTCGAGGTCATGATCAGGATTGTATTTTTGAAATCGATGGTCCGCCCGAAGCCATCGGTCAGGCGTCCCTCTTCGAGGATCTGCAGTAGCATATTGGCCATATCCGGGTGCGCCTTCTCGATTTCGTCGAGCAGCACGACGGAATAGGGCTTCCGGCGGATCTTTTCTGTAAGCTGGCCGCCTTCCTCGTAGCCGACGTAGCCCGGAGGTGAGCCGATGAGCCGGCTGATGCTGTGCTGCTCCATATATTCCGACATGTCGAGGACCATCATCGCCTCCGGATCGCCGAAGAGGAAGTTGGCGAGGGCCTTGGCAAGGAGGGTCTTGCCGACTCCCGATGGCCCGACAAAGATGAACGAGCCCATGGGACGGTTGGGATCTTTCAGGCCGGCCCGTGAGCGGCGGATGGCGCGGCTGGTCCTGGAGACCGCGAGATCCTGCCCGACAACGGTCTTGTGCAGTATCTCCTCGAGTTTTGCCAGCCGTTCACTTTCTTTTTCTTCGAGGTTGGAGAGGTTGATTCCGGTCATCTGGGAGATGGTGTCCCGTACCGTATTGGCCGTGACCTCGCCATCGATTTCCCGGGAGCTCCTCTTCCACTTCAGGATCTCCTCGTCCTTGTTGACCTTGAGTCTCTCGACCTTGTCCCTGATGGAGGCGGCCAGCTCAAAGTCCTGGCTGTGAACCGCATCGTCCTTGTCGCCCTCGAGGCGATCGATGTCGACCTCGAGCTCGGTCAGGTCGGGAGGCCTGGTGGTTTTCTCCAGCCTCTCTTTCGAGCAGGCCTCATCGATCACGTCGATCGCCTTGTCGGGAAGATAGCGTCCCGAGATATATCGCTGGGAGAGCTCGACGGCCGCCTTGATCGCTTCGTCGCTGATGCGAATTCTGTGATGCCCTTCAAACCCATCCCGCAACCCCCGGAGAATCTCGACAGTCTCTCCCTGGGAGGGAGGGTCGATGATGACGGTCTGGAACCGGCGCTCCATGGCGCCGTCTTTTTCTATGTGTTTGCGGTATTCATCAAGGGTGGTGGCGCCGATGCACTGGATCTCTCCGCGTGAGAGCGGAGGCTTGAGAATGTTGGCGGCGTCCAGGGAGCTCTCCGATGCGCCGGCTCCCATCATCGTGTGGATCTCATCGATAAAGAGAATGATGTTCTTGGCCTCGATGACCTCCTTGATGATGCTCTTGAGGCGCTTCTCAAATTCTCCTCTGTACTTCGTTCCAGCCAGAACGGCGGCGAGGTCAAGATTGATTACGCGCTTGTCGGAGAGCATCTCGGGGATGTTGTGGTCCGCGATGCGCTGGGCGAGGCCCTCGATGATCGCCGTCTTTCCGACGCCGGGTTCGCCGATGACCACGGGGTTGTTCTTGGTCTTGCGGCTGAGGATCTGGATGATTCTCTGTATTTCTGAGTCTCGGCCGATCACCGGGTCGAGCTTGTTGAGCGTGGCCTGCGCTGTCAGGTCAATGCTGAATGAATCGAGGACAGCCATCTTCGGGCCGCCAGTTTTCGGGAAGCTGTAGTTGTCCTGTTTCGGATGTTCTTCGTCGGGGTTGGGTCCAAGCATTGACATGATAGTGCTCTCGATGTTTTCTCCGTTCAGACTGAGGTCTCGGAGTATTCGCGCTCCGGCCCCTTCCTCTTCCCTGATCACTCCAACCAGGATGTGTTCGGTGGAAACGAACGAATGTCCGTTGCGCGCCGCCTGTTCGCTCGCGATCTGGATGCATCGCTTGGCATGGGGGGTGAAGGGAATCGCATCTTCGCGCGGTCTCACCTCTATCCCGGCAAGGCTCTCTTCGATCAGGTGCTGCATCCTGTCGAGATCAACCTCTTCTTTCAGCAGCGCCTGAATCGCTATGCTGCCTCGCTGGGATACGATAGCGTGGAGGAAGTGCTGGGTGTCGATGTAGTCGTGTGAACGATTACGGGCAGCCTCACCGGCCGCCAGGAGGACCTTTTCAGCCCGTTCAGTGAACTTTACAGCCATAAAACCTGTACTTTCCTACGCCTTGGTTTTTTGCCTCGATGGCGCGAGGGTTCGACATTCGAGTCCTTTGCGAGCCGAAGAAATCTATCCTACCCAGTGAAGTTTGCAAGTCGTCGCTGGAAGCGATAAGGCCAAATCCCGCCTGATTAGGCGTTTTTCCCGCATCTGTGCCCGCTTAAATTATTTAAGGGATGACCCCAATAATGCGAAAAGTCGGGTTATAGGTATTCGCCGCGAGCCGGAGACATCTGAGGCGGCCCGGAAGCGGTTCGCGATTCGAAAAAGTGACATCCCCGAGGCGTAAAGCCGGCCGGATGGCCTAAATTTGGGGCGATCCAGAGATGAAAACAGCTAGTTTCCAGGGCAGAAATCGCTTTTAACGATCTGTTCCACGGCGAAAATACTCACAGCGAGTCGACCCGGGAGCCCTAAGCATCTTTAACAAAAAGACTTAAGGTTGGATGTCCGGTTGTGAAAAAATTGTGGAATTTGCAGCGGGTGGTCTTGACTGGAAATCCGACAACGGCTATATTTGTTGCTGTTCGAGACGGGTAATACCGAGTCGGACCCAAATCTAAATATTAGATTTCTCTTCACTTCTTTTCTAAGGGCGTCTTAACTCCTCTGAGACGTCCTTCTTTTTTGTCCGCATTTTCCTGTGCGGGCAATATCGCAGGCCTGGAAAAACCTCTTCCAGGCAATGCGGTTCTCACCAGGGGCCTTCAGGGGCGGGGATCAGATCCCGGCGTTGAAGACCTTCCACTCGCCCGCAAACCAGACGAGCTGTTTGATGTAAAAGATGAAGGGAACAGGAGTTCCGTCAATCTTCAACAGTAGCTTGCTCTGGCTCATGGTGGGTACCTTCTTTTTGAAGATGCTGTTGTTGGGGGTGAAGGTCATCTTGCCGGGGACAAATTCGTGCTCGAATTTCTTGTCCTTGATGGCCTTGAGCGTCTGGGTGACAGCATCCAGATTCTGCGACTCAAGCGAGACGCCGAGGATATTGTAGCCGCCGCTGGTAAGAATGGCCTTCAGGTCCGCGTCGACGATCATGAACTTTTTGACCTCGTCGGGATTTCCAGTTTCAAAGGCCCTTCCCAGGAGGATCATTCTGTTCTTCAGGGAAGCCAGCAGCTTTTTTTCATCGCCCCCCTCTGGAGGGGTTACCGTTTTCGCAGGTTCAGGCGCCTTCACGGTTTCCGGCGGAGGCGGGGGTTTCGCGGCATTTCCTTCGGGTTTTTCAGGCGGCGCCTCTGCAGGTTTCTTTTCCGGTTCCGGTTCTTTACCGGCGGCCGCGGCCACCGGCTCTTCAGGTTGGATGTTCTTTCGAAGCTGCTCGAGATCCGCAGACAATTTCCTGGTCGGCTTCGTTTCGGCTGCGGGCTTTGTTTCTTCCGGCGCCGGCGGGGTTTGACTGGAGCAGGAGAAGAGGGCGCAGGAGAGAACCAGGAGGAAGCCGAGGGTTGATCTCCTGGCGGCGGCGAAGGGTTCTCCACCGGGTAAATAGAACTTAGTCATCCAGCTTGAACTCCATATCGGGTTGGGTAACCACCGCCCTTATCACGGGGCCTCTACCAGATACATTAAGATATTTCGGAGGCGGGGAATACTAGAGAGCGGAAAGTTTTTTCAACCTGGCGGGTCTTCGCCGAGCCGTGGTTCGTCCGTTCACCTTCATTGACACTCCCCGGTGCCTGGACTACCATCCCGAGGGTGTTCGCCCGGGTCGAAAATTCGGAGCGTGCCGGTATGATACCGGGTACGGGGCAGATGCCTGTACAGCCCTGAATGTACGGTCTTCCGGCTTCAACCACGTTTCATTACGGTACCTGTTCTTATGCTGCGATTCGAGATCCGGCAACACGGCAAAAAGCCTTACCAGTTTGAGAGCGTCAAGAGCACGGTCTTTGTCGGGCGCGATCAGTCCATGGACCTGGTGCTGGATGACCCCAGGGTCTCTCGCCAGCACGCGGTCATCACCAGTAAGGATGGGAACTATTTCATCCAGGATGTGGGGGGGCGCAACCCGGTCAGGGTTAACAGGAAGGTGGTGGTTCGTCATCTTCTCCGGGAGGGAGACGCGGTTCTTCTGGGGGATACTCTTCTGAAATTCCAGGAGGCGGGAGATGGTCCTGCAGGGGCCGACCTCGGCGGGGCAGGGGAAGCGACCGAGGATGGGTCAGCGGTCGTCGATGCCCGTGAGACGTTCCAGAATCTCAGGGACACACCCGACATCCTCAACTCGGAGAGGACCGTCTCCGGCACCGTCGATGACGAGGAGGAGGATGTGGTGTCGGTTGGAGGACCCGCCAGGAACCTGAGGATCCTGCGCAATTTCAGTGAGCTCATCAGGAACATTTCCGATCGCCAGCGTCTGCTCGAGTCAGCCCTGCACGCGGCGCTGGACAACCTCGACGTCAAGTACGGCTTCATTGGTCTGTTCGGGCCGGGAGGCGAGCTCGAGATCCGGGTGCAGAGGAGTCCGCGCGATCCTGCCGGACCGATTTCCTACAGCTCCGCGATTGTTGAGCGGGCGCAGCAGGAGGGAATCGCGATTCTCTTCGATGCGGAAGGAGACTCCGGCCCATCGCGAGCCGGGCTTGATTCACGCAGTCTCAAGCAACTGCAGATTTCCAGCGCCATGTGCCTGCCTCTGTTCAAGGCCGAGGAGGTCTATGGAGTTCTCTACGTCGATGACCGGGGCCGGGAGACCCCCTTCATGGAGGAGGATCTCTACTTCGCCAACATTCTCAGCAACCTGATCTGCCTGGCGGTGGAAAAAGAGGAACTCTATGAGCAGATTCGCGATGAGAACATCGAGCTGAAGACCATCCTGCACCAGAAGAATCGTTTCATTAGCGTCAGTCCGCAGATGAAGGAGGTCCAGCGCCGGGTCAAGCGGGTGGCCGGTTTCGATACGACTGTTCTGCTCAGCGGTGAGAGCGGCACGGGTAAGGGGCTCCTGGCCCGGGCGGTGCACGACCGCTCGATGAGGCGAGTCCGCCCGTTTGTTGAGGTCAACTGTTCGGCTATCGAGGAGGGCCTGCTGGAGCTCGAGCTCTTTGGCTGCGAGGCTGGCCATGACATCGCCGGGGTCGATTCCCGGGGCAAGGCCGGGAAGCTCGAGCAGGCGGACGGAGGGACGCTCTTTCTCGATGATGTCGATGGCATGAGTCTCGATGCCCAGGCGAAGATCCTGAGTACTCTGGAGAAGGAGGCCGTTGATCGCCTGGGCTCGACCGCTGGAAGAGGCGTCGATCTGCGCATCATTGCCGCCAGCAACCGGCCGCTTTCTGCCTCCGTTGAGGAGAAGATCTTCCGGGAAGATCTCTACTACAGGTTGAAGGTCTTCCAGATTGAGCTCGCGCCTCTGCGTGAGCGCCGAGAGGACATCCTCCCCCTGGCGCAGCATTTCCTCTCTGTTCTTCAATACGAGGATCGAGGCCCGGTGGATCTCTCGCCCCGGACCAAGGAGCTGCTCATGGCCTATCACTGGCCGGGAAATATTCGCGAACTGAAACATTTCATCGAGGAGGCTTTTCTAGTTTCTAACGGTACCACCATCTACCCCGAGAACCTGCCGGATGATCTGCGGCGTGAGGACAATCCCCAGCCCTCCGGGACGCTTTCTGAGATCGAGGCTCAGCACATCAGGAAGGTTCTCCAGAGCGTCAACTGGAACAAGCGCCGTGCCTCGGAGGTCCTGGGCATCAATCGCTCGACGCTGTACGAGAAAATACGCCTCTACCACATCGAGAAACAGGAAGATCTGCCGCCGGGAGAGGAAGATGGGACCCCGGGTTGAGCCGGGGGTTTTTGGCTTACAGGAGTTGGTTTCTTGACAAACCCGCGGTGGGATAATATTTACTCAGAGGCGATAATCATCCGGTCTGTCGCCGGTCTCTTCCGGGCGCGGGCCTGGTGTCATCGAGTCATTGAATAGAATCTTTGAACAGGAAGGCTTCATGTCAGAATCAGTGAGTACGGTCATCGAGGGAATGGGCGAACATATCAAACGCACGGTCGAGTTGCTCGAAAAGACCGACCTCGAGGCGGTCAGCGCCCTGGTCGATAAGCTCTTCGAAGCCTACCAGGCCGGGACGCGTGTCTATATCTGTGGCAACGGCGGTTCTGCAGC
>DODI01000196.1:0-176 GCA_003509045.1 Planctomycetota bacterium
GAGGTCTGTGACAACGGTATCGATGACGACGAGGATGGCGACACCGACTGTGACGACGCCGACTGCTCCGATGAGGAGAGCTGCCAGGAGCCGGCCGAAGATCTTTTCCGCCGGGGAGATGCCGACGCCAACGGCGCCATGCAGCTCACGGACGCGGTCTTTGTTCTGCTCTACCT
>DODI01000196.1:489-5138 GCA_003509045.1 Planctomycetota bacterium
CTGCTCTACCTTTTCTCCGGTGGAGGAGAGCCGCCTTGCATGGAGGCTTCGGATGCCGACAACAACGGCGCCCTGCAGCTGACCGACGCGGTCTACGTCCTGCTCTACCTTTTCTCCGGTGGAGATGCTCCGCCGGCACCCGGTCCTGGAGAATGCGGGCCTGATACCGGAGAGGTGGACCTTGGCTGCGGTGCCTACGATACCTGCGGTGCCTGAGGGGCTGCTTGCGGGACGCCCCGCAAGTTTCTTTTTTTTTCGGCTGAGGAGTAAAAGATGAGCGATCTGTTTTCCCGGCGCGCCTTTCTTTCCCGTTCCGGCCAGGCCACGGCCGTTGCGGCCGGCACCATGACCTCGCCCGGAAGAGCCGCCGGCCAGGCGGCGGGGAAAAAGAAGATTCGCATCGCCCAGCTTGGCGTCGGTCACGCGCATGCGGCTGGCAAGATGCAGGCCTATCGCCAGAGCGGAGCTTTCGAGGTGGTCGGGGTCTGCGAGCCGGATGGGTCTCTGAGGCGGAAGGCCAGCGCAGCCGGGGTGTACAAGGATCTTCGCTGGGTCACCCGGGAAGAGCTGCTCAACCTGCCCGGCCTCCAGGCGGTCGCGGTGGAAACCCGTGTTCGCGATTCGCTGGACCATGCCGAGGCCTGTGTGGATGCCGGCCTCCATATCCACCTCGACAAGCCCGCGGGCTCTTCGCTGCCGAAGTTCAGGAAGATTTTGCGCGCCGCCGCGGACCGGGAAAGGGTGGTCCAGATGGGGTATATGTACCGCTACAACCCGGGCATCGTCTTTCTGCGTGAGGCCCTCCAGAAAGGCTGGCTGGGAGAGGTCTTCGAGGTGCACACAGTGATGAGCAAGGTGGTGGGCGCCGCGAGCAGGAAGACCCTGGCGGAATACCCGGGAGGCATCATGTTCGAGCTCGGCTGCCACATCATCGATCTCGTGGTCGGAGTGCTTGGCGCACCTCGGAAGGTCTCAGCCTTTCCGCGCCACTCAAGCGAGCTGGCTGATGGCCTGGTCGATAATATGCTTGCCGTGCTCGAATATCCCCGAGCCCTGGCTACGGTCAAGTCGAGCGCCCAGGAGGTCGAGGGTTTTGCCCGCCGGCACCTTGTGGTCTGCGGCAGCGAGGGTACACTCCAGGTCCAGCCGCTTGATTCACCAGTCGTCCGGCTGGCGCTATCAAAACCGCGAGAGAAATTCAGTCGGGGCTATCAGGATGTTCGTTTTCCGCGCTACTCTCGCTATGTCGATGACGCTGCCGATTTCGCCCGGATTATCAGGGGCGAGAAAGAGAGCGACTTCAGCATAGAGCACGATGAGGCGGTTCAGCGCGTTGTTCTCGAGGCCTGTGGGCTGCCTGTCGATCGTTGAGACCGCGTCCTCCGTGACTACTTTGCCTTGGTCTCTTTACGGAGGTCTACGCAGACCAGCTCACCCGTGCTGCGTGCATAGAGGAAGCCCCCGGCAAGGGCGGGGTAGGCCCGTACCGTGTCATTAAGGATGGTGGCGCTGCCCAGGCGCCTGTAGCCCTTGGGCGAAACGCGGGCGAGGATGAGCTCTCCGGAGTCCGCCATCACCAGCAGCTTGTCGCCGGCGAGGATGAGGGTTCCGGACCCGAACTTCTTCTTTCCCGGCTGGGCCTCGCTCCAGGCGATCTTGCCTCCTGCGAGCGAGACGCAGCGAAGCTGGGTGCCGTATTCCTGCCGTCCATCGAAACCGTAGAGGTAGCCCGAGCTCTGGATGCTGGAGGAATAGTGGCTCGACAGGATGCGATCGCCGGACCAGAGCTCGCGGTAGCCGCCTTCACTGGCCTTCAGGCAGATGGAGCCGGTCTGGTAGCTCGAGGAAAAATAGACCATGTCGTTGGTCAGGACCGGGGTGGCGGCGTTGACCGAGGCCCCGATCCGGGCCCGCCATCGTTTTTCGTACAGGATGTTGCCTGTTCCCGGGTCAAGAATCACGATGCCCGTGCGGGTGAAGCAGACCAGCCTTGTCTTTCCATCCAGCTTGCCGATGACAGGGGAGGAATACCCGGCCTCATCGCTGGTGGCGCCCCAGAGGGGCTTGCCGGTCTTCGAGTCAAAGGCGACGATCCCGCTGCCCTTGCCGCCGGCGCCGATACCGGCTGTTCCGCCAACCTGGACGAAGACCTTTCCTCCTGAGACCAGGGGCGCGCAGGCCGTTCCGAAGAAGCCCTCGCGCGGCTTAAAGGAGGCGTGGGTGTCGAGTCGCCAGATTTTTTTTCCGTTTTTGAGATCGGTGCAGCTGAGAATTCCAGCAGCCCCATTGGTGTAGACCCTGCCATTGTCGATGGTAGGCACGGCCCGCGGACCCTCGTCAAAGCCGAAGCGGTCCCTGTAGCTGGCCGGGTAGCTGGCGGTCCACAGGGGTTTTCCCGTCGCCGCATCGAGGCAGTCGAGGATCTCTTTTTCAGCCATCCTGTGGAAGAGCACAAGCTTGCCGTCAGCCACGGAGGGACCGGCGAAGCCCAGGCCGATTTTTTTTCTCCAGGTAACGGCGGGGCCAGCCGAAGGCAGGGAGTCAACCAGGGCAGGTCCACGGTAGACGCCATCTCTGCGCGGACCGTGGAGCTGCGGCCAGTCGGCCGCTTCATCCGCGCCTTCCGCAGCCGTGATCGCCAGCAGGGCGGCGAGAATCAGGACGGAGATGGTTCTCCTGGAAGACATATCGTTGCCCTGTTGCGTTTCGGGATGATTTTCAAATCAGATCAATCAGTTTAGTCGCGCCTTTCGAAATAACCTACACAAAGCTAAAATGCGCCTGTCGGTTTTAGAGTCCGTCCAGGCCGGCCGGAAACGATGGCCTGGCGGTTTCCTTTCGCGCTGGAGACATCCCTTGAGTGAGCCCAAGAGAGCGAGCCTCTTCATCACCTGCCTGGTCGATTTTCTCTTCCCAGGGGTCGCCAAGGCCATGGTCAAGGTGCTTCGTCACTACGATGTGGAGCTGGAGTTTCCCGAGAACCAGACCTGCTGCGGCCAGCCGGCCTTCAATGCCGGCTTTCGGGGCGAGGCACGGGAGCTGGCCCTGGCCTTCCTCGATGTATTCGAAGACTGCGAGACTGTCGTGAGTCCTTCAGGATCCTGTGTCGCGATGGTGAAGGAATACTATCCCGAGCTTTTCCCAGACGATCAAGAGCTCAGCGGCCGTTTCCAGTCGCTGGCTGATCGACGGTGGGAGTTTTCGCAATATCTTACCGAGGTGCTTGGGGTCACCGAGTTCCCCGGGCGGCGTGATGGCTCGCTGACCTGGCACGATTGCTGTCATTCGCTCAGGGGGCTCGGGGTTCGGGAGGGCCCGAGGAGGTTGCTCTCTTCTGTCGAGGGAGCCGAGCTTCTCGAGCTTGAAAAATCGGACGAGTGCTGTGGGTTTGGCGGGCTCTTTTCCGTCAAGTTTGATGAGATCTCTTCGCGGATGCTTTCGAATAAGCTGGCCTGTATTGAAAAGAGCGGAGCCGAGAGCCTGGTCGCGACCGATTGCAGCTGCCTCATGCACATGGCGGGCGGGCTGGAGAAGCGCGGCTCCGAGGTCCGGGCGCTGCATCTTGCCGAGGTGCTGGCCGACGCTCTCGAAGAGAGCGGGACCGGTTCGCAAGAGGAGGCGTCTCCATGAGGCCGCGCTCCGACCAGTTTCACGAGCTGTCGAGCGAAGCTCTCGAAGACAGCTTCCTGCGTGAAGCGCTGGAGAGAGCCAGCTCGAGCTTTCATGCCGCGAAGACGGATGCCGTCGATTCGATGCCGGACTGGGAGGAGCTTCGCCAGCGGGGACACGATCGAAAGAATCGCGCCATAGAGAACCTGCCCGAGGCCCTCGAGGTCTTCGAGAAGAACCTTCGCTCCCGGGGCGGCGAGGTCCATTATTGCGAGGATGGAGCTTCTGCCAGGGACAAGATTCTTTCGATCATTCGCTCCAGCGAGGGCAGCAGCGTCACCAAGAGCAAGTCGATGGTCACCGAGGAGATCGACCTGAATGATCATCTCGAGGCCGCCGGGCTGAGTGTTCTCGAGGGAGACCTGGGTGAGTACATCATCCAATTGGCAGGGGAGCATCCCTCGCATATCATTGCCCCGGCTATTCACAAATCACGAGAGGAGGTGGCGGAGCTCTTTCATGACCACCTGGGCTCCGACCCCGATGCCGATATTCCTGAGCTCACTCGCGTGGCCAGAAAAACCCTGAGGGAAGCTTTTCTCGGAGCTGATATCGGCATCTCCGGAGCGAATTTTGTCATCGCCGAGACGGGCACGATCGTCCTGGTCGAGAACGAGGGTAATATTCGGATGTCGACAACCATTCCCCGTGTTCATATCGCGGTGGTGGGTATCGAAAAGGTCCTTCCCAGAAGGTCCGATCTGGCCACCCTGCTGCGCCTGCTTTGCCGCAGCGCCACCGGGCAGCGTGTCACTAGCTACATCTCCTTCATCAGCTCGCCGAGGACGGAGGGCGAGGGAGATGGTCCGGAGAAGCTCCATGTCGTCTTCCTGGATGCCGGCCGCTCGAAGCTCTGGGCCGATCCAACGCAGAGAGAGGCCTTGAACTGCATTCGCTGCGGAGCCTGCCTGAATTTCTGTCCGGTCTACGGAAGCGTGGGCGGACATTCCTACGGCTGGGTCTACCCCGGCCCCATCGGC
>DODI01000196.1:5494-5650 GCA_003509045.1 Planctomycetota bacterium
GGCCAGCCAGCTGCCGCAGGCCTCGAGTCTTTGCGGGCGTTGCGGCGAGGTCTGTCCGGTGAAAATCCCGCTTCCCGATATGTTGCTTGGACTGAGGGCGAAGGCCGTCGAGGCTGGAAGCGCCGGTTTTGTTGAGAAGCTGTCCATGCGGGTTTT
>DODI01000454.1:0-3814 GCA_003509045.1 Planctomycetota bacterium
GCCGGGCAGGTAGATCATGATGACCGATTTGTGAGAGCCCGGCCTTTGTGGGGATTTCCCCTGGGCTTCGAGAATTCCCGGCAGGCTGAGCCCGCCCATCGCCAGGCCGCCGAGCTGGAGAAAAGACCTTCTCCTGATCCCGTCGCAAAAGCGTTCGGAACTTCCCGGGATTCTGAGCATCACCAGTCCTCCTGCGGGAGCTGTGTGGATTGTTCAAGGTGCGGCGACATGGGCCTGTGTCATTAATATAGCGGAGGTTGTGGATTGGTTCAAGTTGCCGATGAGGAAAGCGGCCCGGTCAGCCGAAAGCCCAGTGCATGTGCAGGTTTTGAAGGAGGCGGGCAGGAACCCCAACGCATCCGAAGGCGAATTTTACAGAGCGAAAAAACGGTCGGCAGCTC
Organism: Planctomycetota bacterium; assembly: GCA_003509045.1. GTDB lineage: Bacteria > Planctomycetota > UBA8108 > UBA8108 > UBA8108 > UBA8108. The sequence continues at coordinate 402 of DODI01000454.1, forward strand.
TTTTTCGGGCGCTATGCCCGATCCCCCGGAGAGGTTAAAGTATCGGTTCTGAAATAATGATCTCGATAAGACCCCCAGGGGTTCTTTTTCCAGGGAGGAATAGTGGCATGCAACGTAGAGATTTTATCAGGAGTACCGTGGCGGCGGCTTCCCTTGGCGGGCTGCTTGGCGTCGAGGGAAACATCGCGAACGCGCAACCCGCCGCGGTTCCGGGAGCTTCCCGGGTCGCGGACCGTGTCGATGGATCAGGGCTGCAGCTGAGCCTCGCGGCCTATTCCTTCAGGCGCGAACTCTCCGGCAAGAAGCCAACGATGACACTCGAACGGTTTGTCGATTATTGCGCCGAGCAGGAGCTACAGGCGACCGAGTTGACCGAGTATTATTTTCGCGACAAGTCGCCCGGCTACATCTGCGCCCTGCGCCGGCGCGCCTGCGTCAATGGCCTCGCCATCTCCGGTTCCCCCCTGGGAAACGACTTCTGTCATCCCCCGGGACCCGCGCGCGACAAGCAGATCGCCCACGTCAAGGCGTGGATCGATGTGGCCGCCCTGCTGGGCTCCCAGACGATCCGCGTCTTTGCCGGAAAGGCGAAAAAAGGCAGCAGCGAGGCGGAAGCCCGCAAGCTGGCGATCGCGGGGCTTAAGGAGGTCAGCGAGTACGCCGGCAAGAAAGGCGTCCTGCTTGCCATCGAGAATCACGGTGGCATCACCTCGACGGCGAAGCAACTTCTCGCCCTGGTCAAGGGAGTAGACTCGTCCTGGCTGGGAGTGAACCTGGACACAGGCAATTTCCACACTGATGTTTACGCCAGCATCGAGAAGGCGGCGCCTTATGCCGTTGCCGTACAGGTCAAGGTGCATGTCAGGGAGGGGAAGAAGCCGGCTGAGGAAGCTGACTTCAAGCGCATCGCTGCCATCCTCAGGAGCGCCGGCTACAGGGGCTACGTCGCGCTCGAATACGAGGCGAAGGAGGATGCGCTGAAGGCGGTTCCCCGCTACCTCGATAAGCTTCGCGAGGCGCTGGCTTGAGGCGGAGCCGACCTCACATCCTGTCGGTCCTCCTGGCCCTGGGGCTGGTGGCGCTGGCGGGCCGGGTGCGGGCCTTCGAGAAAACCGGCAGCTTCGATGGCATCGACTATCGCTTTATCTGCGTCGACTGGGCGTTGCTGAAGGAAAAGATCAACGCGCTGGTCATCCTGTCACGGCCGCCTGGAGACCCGGGAGGGACGAGAACGGTTCGGTTGGCGCTCGACTTTCCCGCCGCGGCCTTCAGGTCGGCCTTTGAGTCGCCAGGAGCCGGGTCCGGAAGAATCGAGGCAAGTCTTGAGATCGGTCCGGGTGAGACGAAGCGATTCGCCTTCAAGGGCCTGGAGGCCATCGAGGAGACGGGGCCGGCCACGCATCCGTTTGAGCTGGGTTTGGCGGCGGGGGAGGGGAAGCCGGAAGCTTCTCGTTTCGAGGTGGAGACCATCAGGGGGCCGCTGGTACCCAGGGGCGCCCTCTCGATCCTGGTCCCGGCCCTGCTCTCCCTGCTGGCCATCCCCGTCTTTATCCTCTTTCTGCGCCGCCGGGGAGAGCCCGGCGGCTGGCGGACGGTAAAGGATGCGGACATAGACAAGCCCGAAGAGGCCTGGTGGGCAAGAGAGGAACCCGCCGGCGAACCGGACAGAGAGGGAACGCCATGAAGCCGTGGAGCGCGAAGCTGCCGCCGCTTTCGGGGCGCGCCCTGACGGGGATCGGCGCGGGAGCGCTGGTCGGATCTTTTTATATCGGCACCGGCGACATCGCCATCGCCACGAAGATGGGCGCCCTCTTTGGCATGGACATGTGGTGGACGTTCTTCGTGCTCGGGCTCGCGGGCTGGACGCTGATGGATATGTCGACGCGGTACTACCTGCGGTTCGGGCGCACGCCGCTGTCGATCTTCAAGGAGGTCCACCCGGTCTTCTCGATCTACCTCTTCGTTACCGTGGTCGTCACCACGATCATCGGCGCCTATTCGCAATGGAACACCTGCGCCCACGTGCTGGGCACTCTCAACCCCGGCATTGCGACGGAGGTGGGCGGCACGCTCGCCGCCCTCACGGCTACGGCTCTCCTGGTCCTGGGGGTTTATCGCAAGGTTGAGCTCTTTTTCGTCGCCGCCCTCATTCTGCTCATCGGCCTCTTCGCTGCCGCCGCTGCCGCCGCCGACGCTCCCTGGGCTGAGGCTCCCGCCGGCCTGCTTCCCGGTATTCCGGAATCCGGACGGCAGGAATGGCTCGGGCTGATCCAGCAGAACGCCGGCAGCCTGATTAACGCCTGGCTCATCCTGATCTATCCCTACACGATGATCGAGAAGGGCTGGCGCTCGACGGAGCCGCTCGGCCAGGCGCTCATTCTGCAGCGCTCGCGCTGGGATTACGGCGTTGGCATTGCCGCCGCGGGCATTGTCGCGTTGCCGGTGATGGCCGCCGCAGCGGCCGTTGCCCGTCCCTTCGGGATCGTACCGGAAAACGCCACCGAACTCGCGGCCCTGCTGGAGCCCCTGGCGGGGGGCTCCGCCCGCCTGCTCTTCCTGGCAGGTTTCTTCGTCGCGGCCTGGACCGCGGGCATCGGCTGGATGGTCTGCGGCGCCTACGCCATGCTCGATCTCGGCAATATCAAGGTGCGCATGGAGTCGCGGTCCTTTCGCCAGGCGATCCTGGTCTTCGTCGTTGCCTCCGCCAGCCTGCTCTTCCTGCGAATCAACCCGGTCTACGGCATCCGGATCTTCACGGTGTTGCTGGCGGTGGTCTTTCCCGTGGTGGCCCTGGTTATGGTCTGGCGCATCAGCCGTCCGGACATGGGTTATTTCCGCTGGTCGCTGGGCAGTGTTCGGGGCGCGGTGGTGGTCGGGCTCGACATCTTCGCCTTGCTGGTGAGCCTCTTCGTCGGCTGGGGCATCATGAGCAGGTTCTTCTGATCCCGTCGCCCGTCTCTTCAACCCGGGCCGGGGCCAAGCCCTTACAGGCGGGTCTCCTGTAGCCCATTGCTGTTCAACCGCAGGCCGGACTGGACTCTTCGCAGCCGGGCTCCTCATCTTCTCCGCTCGTTCCGCAGCCCGGGTGGGGGGCCGGCATCTCGGCTCCTCCGAGGAAGAGGAAGTTCAGAATGTAGATCCCATCGGTCATCTGGATCGCGCCGTTGTCGTCGGCATCTGCGGCCTCGAAGCAGCCGGGTGAATCGCCCCCGAGGAAGAGGAAGTTCAGGATGAAGATCCCATCGGTAAGCTGCACCGCCCCATTCCCATCCGGGTCTCCCCGGATGAACGCGATGACCCGGCAGGGTTCAACCCCGGAGCAGTCTTCGTCATCGCAATCGATGTCGCCGTCGCGGTCGTCATCGATTGCGTTGTCGCAGATTTCGGGACAGGCCGGGCAGTCGCTGTCTTCG
>DODI01000183.1:0-6126 GCA_003509045.1 Planctomycetota bacterium
CGATCCACTTTCTTGACCTGGCGCGCTGGTACCTTGCAGGCAACGGCGAGCCGGTGTCGGTCTACGCCCGCGGCAATTCGCGTCACGCCGACCAGCCTGAGTTGCGGGACAACTTCTCGGCCCTGGTTAATTTTCCCGATGGAGCCTACGCGCTCGTTTCCCAGACCCTCTCGGCCTTCGGTCATCACCAGACCGCGAAGATAGCAGGGGAGGAGGGCACGATCTGGGCCTGGTGGAGCGCCGCCGATGCCCGCGATGAGCGCTCGAGCTTCGGCCTTCGCTACGGGCTTGGCGACGAGGTTACCGAGCTTGAGCTGGAGGCGCCCGCGGGCGAGTTGCTCGAACTCCACGCGGAGGTTGAGGCGGTGGCCCGTTGCGTTCTCGACGGGGCCGCGCCGCCGTGTACGGGGGAAGACGGTCGCTGGTCGACGCTCCTTTGCCTCGCGGCGCAGGCCTCAATCGACAGCGGCGCGGTCTGCGACCTGGGAGAATTTACCGCCGCCGGCACGGCCTGAGAGTCCGCGGCTATTTCGGCTGCGACCCGCCGCCCTGGCGAAAGGGCTTGCCGGCTTCGTAGAGCCGCAGCCTGCGGCTGATGGCGGCGGCGACCGGTCCGGCTCCTCGCTTGCGCGCGGCCGCGACCGCCTTGCGGGCCTCGCTGACGGCGGCCTCGAAATCGCCGTTTTCGGCGTGGGCGGCGGCGAGAGCGTCGAGGGCGTCCGGATGGCTATTGGAGGTGAGCTCGCAGGCCCGCGTGGCCAGGTCGAGCGCCTGCTGGCCATCCCGTACTGAATTGTCCGGGTGGGAGGAGTAGACCTTGGCCAGCACGATGAGCGTGCGCAGGCGGTCCGAGTTCTCGCCCAGGGCGGCCCGGTAGTGCTCGATGGCGGCTGCCGGCTTCGCCGTCTGCAGCGAGATCATACCAAGCATGTCGTGGACATCTCCGAGTCGTCGCCGGTGGTTGAGCTGCTCCTGCGGTTGAAGTGAGGAGATGTCGATGGCGGCCTGTTTGCCGATGAACTCTTTGAGCTGGAAGATCGCGTCATCCGGGTACCTGCCCTCCAGGTAGACGCCGGCGATGGCGATCGCGTTGCTCTGGAATTTGTCCCCGCCCCAGCGGCCCGGGAAGGGCACGGAGGCATTGCGGAGGTCTGCGGGAGGGTTCCTGGCGAGCTCCGCGTCGCTGGCGAGCCGGGTGGGACTCACGGGCCCCTTGTAGATGGCGGCCAGGCGGCCGGCCGGGTCGATGAGGAAGCTCGAGGGCAGGGGTAGCTGGCGTTGGCGGTAGATCAGCTCGCGCTGAACACTCTCCAGTTTTTCCACGAGCGCCTTGTCCGCGAAGCCGTTCGGCGAGGCGGCGGGAGCGAGGTCTCCGCCGAGCCTTTCGAGCAGCTGGCCCACCTTCGCCTTGTCGACCTTTGCGCCGAGGCTCAGGCTGTCAACATTCAGGAACAGCAGGTCGAGCCCCGCAGCCTCGAGCTCCGCCGCGTGAGAATTGAACTCGCGGAGCTCCTTCAGGCAGGGGAGGCACCAGGTGGCCCAGAGATTCACCAGCAGGGCGCGGCCCGGGCGCGGCCGGATCGTGTTGGCCTGTCCATCGAGGGAGGTGTAGGTCGCCGTCGGGACGGCCGGGCGCTTCGAGAAAACAATCCGGGCGCCATCGCCCAGCTCCGGCGCCTTCACGGTGCCGGCCGCGAGGGCCGTGGCGGGCGCGAGCTCCCGGGCGGGCGCGGCGCGGCCCTCGCCCTGTGAGAGCAGGTAGCGTCCTCCAGCCCTAGCTCCCTGGAAGAGCTCCGCCTTTCGGCTTCCAGGCCAGCGGACGCCCACCTGTCGGATGGTGTCCCCTTCTCCCAGGCCAAAGTGGACCCACTTGCTCGACTGGCTGAGGTAGCCGTCGCCGGCGTAGAGAGTGCGGATCCGGCTGGGGGTCTCCTTGCCGCCAAGGGTGAGCTCCACCCGGGCGCCGATGGCGTCCCGGCTGCATCCCCTCTCCGGATCGCCGCGCAGCCTGAAGGCGATGGAGCGCGTGCCCTCGCCGAGCCCGTTTCTCATGAAGCGAAGACGGGGTCCGGTGCGGCTGGCGAGCCAGAGGTCGAGGTCCCCATCCCGGTCCCAGTCGCTCAGGGCCACGGTACGTCCGTCATCGATATGGTCTAGGCCGGTCACCGAGGAGACATCCGCGAAGCGGCCCTTGCGTGTGTTAAGGAAACAGCAGTTTCTCTCCTTGCCGCTGAAGGAGCGGCCCTTGCGAATCAGCCCCGCCAGCTCTCCCCAGGAGTCCAGGTAGGACTGCGAGGGATCGGCGGAGGCCCCATCGACCGGTGAGCGCGACACGACCTGTCGCCAGTAGAAGCTTCACAAGTCGCCGGTGTCCTGCTGGGTGATGAAGCCGTTGGTCACGAGCAGATCTTCCCAGCCGTCATTGTTGAGATCGGCGAATTTGGAGCCCCAGGCCCAGCGGCCGATGGAGATGCCGGCCTCGCCGCTGACATCGTTGAAGCGGCCGTTGCCCAGGTTCTTCAGCAGGGTGTTGCCGCGCGCGTGGCGGCGAAACTCGGCGCGGGTCTTGTCGCTGGCTCCCTGGTGAAAGCGCCCCTGGGAGGTGATGCGGTTGCCGGCGGAGGAGAACATATTGCTGACGTAGAGGTCCATCCACCCATCGTTGTCGTAATCGCCCCAGCAGCTTGACATGCCCGGGGAGATGTCCTCGGCTCCGGCGGCCGCCGTGATGTCGGTGAACCGCCCGGAATCGTTGCGGTAGAGATTGTTGCGGCCGAAATCATTCGCAACGTAGAGGTCCTGGTCTCCATCGTTGTCGAAGTCCTCCCACGCCGCCGCGTAGCTGAAGCGCCGGTTTTTCACGTCGAGCCCGGCGCGCACGGTCGCGTGCGAGAAGCGCCAGCTGCCATCGTTTCGAAGCAGCACGTTGCGGCCCCCGTTGTTGGCATCGTGGTAGGGCACCGGCCGCGCGAAGACGAGATGGCGGTTGGCGCCCTTTCGCCTGTTGTAGCAGCAGACATAGATGTCGATGTCGCCGTCGAGATCATAGTCGGCCGCCGCCAGGGAATAGGGCAGGGCCGCCGGCAGGAGCTTGGCCGCCTTTGGGGTGAAGTGTCCCTTGCCGTCGTTTTCGTGGACCATCACCCCGGGTTCGAGGCCGGCCAGGAGGTCCTGGTCGCCATCGTTGTCGAGGTCTGCGAAGAGCGCGCCGTGGGTTGACTCGAGCCAGTCGACGCCGAGCTCCGCCGAGCGCTCCGTGACCGAGCCGTCGGCGTTCTGGACGAAGAGGCGGTTGGGCAGCCCTCCCGGCTGGCAGACATAGAGGTCGTCGCGGCCGTCTCCGTTGATGTCCCCGACGGCCAGGCCCTGCCAGCCTCCGATGTCGATTCCCATTCCCAGCTCGATCCTTCCCATCCAGTGGTCGAGCCCGGGCAGCAGCTGGGATGTGAAGGCGGAGCTGGTCGAGAGGAGAGAGCTTGTGCAGTCGTCGAAGAGAGGCTTCTCGCCGCCGAGGCTGAGAGTCTCTTCGTAGGTCTCTGCCGCGAGCTCCTGGAGCAGCCACTTTTCTCCTTTGCGCTTCCAGGCTGACCGCCAGGTCGCCTTGACCTGGAAGCGGCCTTTGCTGAAGCGCCCGGAGAGCTGGAAGTAGGTTCGTGTCCGGGCGCTGTCCTTGCCGGAGGTCTCTACTTCGAAGAGCTTGAGCTTGCTGTGGCGATCGCTTGAGCCCTCAAAGGCGGCAAGCAGCTCGCCGAAGGTTTTCTCCAGTCCGGCGCGTCCCTTGCGTTGGGCGGGCGATTTCGTCTTGTTGCCGCGGCGTACAATGAAGTGCTGGTCGCGGAAGGTTTCCTCCAGCTCCACCGGACGGAGCGTCGAGCACTGGAAGTCATCCGCAAGCAGGCCGGCTTCCGGCCCCTTTCCGGGGGGTGAATCGAGGAGGAGGGCCAGGGCCTTGAGGGTACCCTGCGCCCGGGCGCTGAAGACCTCGGTGTCCCAGCCGTCTCTGTTCGTGTCTTCACGGGGCGGCGCGCCCCGCGTTCCGGAGACGACCGCATCGAGATCGTCCCTCAGGTTTTCCAGCTGGGCCGGGTCGATGGCGCCCTTACAGCCCGGCAGCAGCATGGCCAGGAGCAAGGCCAGGGAGCGAGGTGAGGTGGCTGTTGTGCGTTTCATCACTGAAATAGAGTCCGAATCAAATGAACCAATAAGATACACGATTGAACGGGATGGCCGTTCCACGAATGGGCTGAAAGCCTTTTCCGGCATTGCGATCTCTCGCTGCGGGATTTGTTATTTTGTCGGGATTTATGAATTCAGTTGTGCTTTTTTATCCACAAATGACGGAATCACTGGATGATAGAATAAATGTCCGTGCCCGTAGTGCTGGGGCCTCTACAGGCACCTGAACAGATATGAATAGAGATATGAAATACAATTCACCGTTGGTCGTCCTCTTTATAGTTGTTCTCCTGGCACTGGGCGGATTCTGTCCGGAGCTGCTGCGCGCCGATACGGTTGCCGATTCTGTTGACGATTGGTCGACCACCGGGGAGCAGGGAGCCAACGGCTGGAGCTACGGCTATTACAATCTCACCGAAGATGGGAACAACAGCTATTCCGCCGATGAGTTCATCGAGTTTGAGGCGGCCCATTGGCGAGGTGAGGGCTGGCGCCTGACGCCTTCCAATTGTCCGTGGACCTATATTGCCCAGGAAGGTGTCCATCCCAACGGCACCAACAGCTGCCCAGGCGAAGAGCACTGGCCGATCCGGCGGTGGACCAGCGATATTGCCGGCGCGGTTGAGGTCACCTGGCATACCCGCGAGGTGAACCTCGCCGGGGCCGGCGTGAGCGGCCTCCTTTTTCACAATGGCGAGCTGCTCGATTCCGCGGTGATCGCCGCCGGCGATGGCGCCGGCGTCACGCGGACGGTGGACATTATTCTCGCGGTTGGCGATGTACTCGACCTGGCGAACTCGCCGGTGGGACCGAATTCCAATCGCAGCGATGGCGCCGATGGTTCGGCGAATCGTCTTACCATCGAGGATGGCGTCAACGATCCCGATGCCGATGGTGTCAACTCCGCCGAGGACAACTGCCCTGAAGATGCCAACGCGGGGCAGGCGGATGCCGATGGAGACAACGTCGGCGATGCCTGTGACAACTGTCCCAATGACGAAAACGCCGACCAGCGCGACCGGGACCGCGATGGTCTTGGCGATGCCTGTGACGAGGTCGAAGAGGCCTCTCCCCGTTACGGCGTGGTCATCAACGAGATTCACTACAATCCGCAGGAGGGTGCCGATCTCGAATTCATCGAGCTCTACAATTCCGGCGCGTTGACTGTCGACCTCTCGCGTTGGGCCTTCACCGGCGGCATTCGTCACGAGTTCGAGGCCGGCACGGTGATCGAGTCGGGCGGTTTCCTGGTGATCTGCCGGAACCCGCTCGCCCTCGGTCCCGAGTTCGGCCTGGTGCCCAGCCGGCTCGTGCTCTGGGCCGGTTCGGCGCTCGACAATGGCGGCGAGAACATCGAGCTGATCGATGCCACCTCCGCGGTCGTCGATTCCGTGCGCTACGATGACGACGCGCCCTGGGAGGCCGGGGCCGATGGCGCCGGCGGCTCGCTGCAGCGGCTCTGCGCTTTGTTTGAGACTGACAATCCCAGGAACTGGCGCGGCCGGGCCGATGTCGCGCCGACACCCATGGCGGTGAACGCCGCCATCGAGTGCCCGCCGCCGCCGAGACCTTCTCCGGCGATCGCCATCAATGAGATCATGTACCATACCGTTGACAACGATCCCTACGATTTGCGGGAGTATATCGAGCTGACCAATACGACGACGGCTCCGATCGACCTGCAGGGGTATTGCTTTACCCAGGGCGTCGATTTTTGTTTCGCGGAGAGTACGGTCCTCCTGCCCGGCGGCTATCTCGTCGTCTGCAGGGACGAGGCAGCCGCCCGCGATGGGTACGGCATCAGCAATACGATCGGCGACTGGGAAGGACAGCTTTCTAATGACGGCGAGAGAATCACCCTGGTCGATGCTGCCGGAGCCCTGGTCGACTCCACCCGCTACGGGGAGACCCAGGACTGGAATGTCGGCGCCGATGGCCTGGGCTACAGCC
>DODI01000183.1:6427-19361 GCA_003509045.1 Planctomycetota bacterium
GCCGATGGCCTGGGCTACAGCCTCGAGAAGATCGTATCCGACGCGGTCTCGGACGACCCCGCCAGCTGGACGGATTCGGGCGCTATGGACAGCCAGGCTGCCGGTGGAGGCGACGAGTGGAGCACGGTCAGCGTTTCCGGAACGGCCACCAGCAGCAGGATCTATATCTATATCCAGGAGGCCGGTGAGTATCTCCTCGACAATCTTTCGCTGGTCGATACCCGCGCGCCGGAGAATAACCTGATTCCAGGCGGCAGTTTTGACAACGGTATCGGAGATTGGGACGCGCGCGGGAACCACTCCGCCAGCCGCTGGAGCCGCGCCGCGGGTGGGGAGCTCTTTGATGAGCCCTCCCTCCACCTCGTGTCCAGCGGACGCGGGACCGGGTCGGCCAATTCCGTACGTCTGGATCTTCCCGAAGCCCTCGACCGCTCGGCCGCGGTAACCTATACGTTCAGCTTTTCCTATTTTCAGCTCAGGGGCGGGGACACCCTCACTGCCCGTCTATCGGTTTCTACCGCGAGCCGGGGCATTTTCTGGCAGCGCGGCGGCGGCGGGGGAGGGATCGCCAGTCCGGGTGAGGCCAATGTGGTCTCGAGGGATTGCCTGCCGCCCTTTGTCAGCAACCTGAACCGCTGGCCCCAGGAGCCCACCTCCGGGGATGTGACCACCCTCACGGCCCGGGTGAGGGGAGAGCCCGCCGAGGTGAAGCTGGTGACCTCGTTGAGCGGCGCGAACCGGGAGCTCGAAATGCTCGATGATGGCCTGTCCAACGATGGCGCGGCGGGCGATGGAGTCTATGGCGTCGATGTGCCGGCCCAGCCGCACAATACCGTGGTGACCTTCAAGGTCGAGGCGCGCAGCGAGTGCGGCCTGCGCGTCTTTCCTCCGCGGACCGACACTGAGGATGTCTACGGCTATTACGTCAATGATAACCAGCCTGAGTCGACCCTCCCGAGGATCACGTTCATTACACCTTCAGCCAACGGACGCGGATGGCTCTCGGGGCTTGGCCGCAGCTATATGCGTTTCTCCATCGCCTCCGGAGGAGACATCTTCCACCAGGCGCAGATTCGCCGCAGGGGCGGCAGCGTCTACAGCGCCACAAAGCCCTACCTGAAGGTGAAGATGAACAAGGGCCATCTCTTCTTCGGCAAGAAGCGCTTCAACCTGCAGAGCCTGTGGACAGACAAGGCGCTTGTGCGCGAGGGTATGACCTGGACGCTCTTTGATGAGATGGACAATCCCGCCCTGAGCCACGACCTCTTCCGGATCCACGCCAATGGCAGCTACCACGCCCTCTACGCGGTGATGGAGAACCCTGAGGAGCGCTGGCTGGATCGGGTCGGGCTCAATGCCGATGGGAATCTCTACAAGGCCACCGCCTCGCGCGAGGAACGCAACGGAACCTACGAGAAGAAGACCAACCAGCACGAGGATTACACGGACCTGCGAACCTTTCTCAACGCGCTCCATGATACGCCCCGCAACCAGCTGACGAATTTCTTCCTCGAGAAGACCGTGCCGGACACGATGATCGACTACCAGGCGGGCCAGGTTCTGATCAACAACCGCGACTATCCCCATAAGAATCACTACCTCTACCATGACACCGAGACCGATCGCTGGATCCCGACCGGCTGGGATCTGGACCTCGCCTATGGCAAACGCTGGGACGGGGGCAACGGCGGGGTCTACAACGACCGCATGGACAATCCCGGCATGACGATCTGGAATACCACGACCGTTCGCGGCGGTGGGGTCGGGAACCATCTCCTTGACAAGTTTTTCGCCCAGTCCGGAACCCATTTCCGTCGTGCCTACCTGGCTCGACTCTGGGGCGCCATCCACGAGAAGTACACGCTCGATTTTTACGAGCAGCGGTTGGCCGACCTGAGCGAACTGCTCATGGAGGAGCAGCGTGATGACTTCAGCGTCTGGGGCCGCACCAGTCCGGCCGGCGACCGGTCGGCGCCCTCCGGGTTCGAACCCAACATAGCCAGGGTCATGGCCCATATTCGTTCGCGCCGCAGCTACATGGTCAACTATCTCCGCAGCACCGAGCGTTTCACCGGCTATGACCGGCTGATGATCACCGAGATCATGTACAACCCCCTGGGAGATGACGAGGCCGAATACCTCGAGCTCTGGAACAACTCCGGCTCACAGGTGGACATCTCGGGCTGGAAGATCGAAGGTCTCGGAGCCACCAATGAGGCAGGCGTCTTCGAGGAGCACAGCTTCCCCAATGGAACGAACGTCGCCGCTGACGAGGTCGTTATCCTGGCGAAGGATCCCGTTGCCTTCCGGAGGATTTACGGAAATCCGGCGCGCATCTTCGGTCCCTACCCCGGCAGCCTCAGCAATGAAGGTGAGAAGCTGCGCGTCAAAGATGATGGCCCCGGCTATCCCGCCACCGTCGATCTCGTCAGGTATTCTCAGGATGCGCCGTGGCCCGCCCGCGCCGATGGCCTGGGCTACAGCCTCGAGCTCGTCGAGATCCATGAGGACATGGACAATGACGTCTCTGACAATTGGCAGGTCTCGAGTCGCATCTACGGCTCACCCGGCTCCATCCAGCGCCTTGGCGAGGCGACGCCGTCCTTCGTGCGAGGCAACTGCAATGGCGACCAGGCGGTCGACATCTCCGACGCGGTCACGATCCTCTTCTATCTCTTCCTTGGCGAGAGCGAGCCACGCTGCCTCCAGGGCTGCGATGTGAACGCGAATGCCCAGGTTTCCATCGATGATGCCATCGGTCTGTTGCGCTATCTCTTCAGCGCCGATGGGTTCCCGATCCCGGCGCCGGCGCCCGGCAGCGATTGCGCCCCCTCCGAGGAGGGCTCCTGCGAGATCTCCAACTGCGTTACCCAGGGCTGAGACTTTTTTCGCCGAACTGTTTTCCCGGCGCATTTTTCTCGTTCCCCAGAGCCCTTCTCCGGGGTTAGATGGATGGGTGCTCGTCTCTGGATGGGCGCCTCCAGTTGATTGAGACACTGACGCACTGTGGTTGTAAATCGAGAAGAGGTTGATCATGAGGGATCTGAACGCCCGTTTTATTGCGGCCGTAACGCTTTCCTGCCTGGCTCTCCAGGTCGGCTTGAGCGCTCAGGAAGACGCGCCGGGAGCGAAGCCCGGCAAGGAGAAGCCGGCGGAGCGAGCTGAAGATCGCCAGAGGCCGGAGACTTCCGGCGCTCGACGGATCAACCCGATGGCCAAGCTCCTCGAACTCATGGACCCCGATGGTGACGGCACGATCACCGCCAGGGAGCTCGATGGTTTTATCGCCAAGCTCGACAGCGACGGTGACGGACGGGTCAACGATGATGAACTGCGCGTCAGGATGCGCGCCATACTGAGCGTTCTTCGTCCCGGCTCTTCAGGCGGGCGCCCAGATGCTGGCGGGCGTTCCGGCTCCGGCGGCCGGTCTCGCGGTTCTGGAGGCCGGCAGCGCCGCTCGATTGACGACCCCGGGGTTTCGAGGGAGTCAGCCGAGGCCTCCAACGCATTGAAACAGGCGACTCGTTCAGGCGGGCTCCCTGGCCCAGGTGACCGCGCCCCGGACTTCAGACTCTCTCTGCTGGAAGGCTCCGCCGTGCCTGATCACGTCAAGCTGGATGAAAAGGGCTTTGTCAGGCTGTCCCAGCATCAGGACAAGAAGCCGGTCGTGCTGATCTTCGGGAGCTACACATGACCTCCTTTCGCCAGCCAGGCCGGGCGCCTGGAAGAACTCTACAGCAAGTATCGTAAGTCGGCCGCGTTCTTTGTCGTTTACATCCGTGAAGCTCATCCGATCGATGGCTTGAGTCCCCTGCCGGCGAGTCGTTCGGTGAATGATCCGAAGACTTTTCTCGAGCGTACTGAGGTGGCAAGCAGCTGCGCCAAGAAGCTGCATTTCACCATGCCGATGCTGATTGATGACATGAAGGACTCAACAGCGAGGAATTACGGGGGCTACCCTGACCGCCTCTATCTTGTCGGTAAGGATGGCAAGGTTGTTTATCAGGGAGGTCCCGGGCCCCGGGGTTTCAAGCCCGATGAGCTCGAGGAGCAGCTGAAGAAGGCGTTGGGAGCCTCTCCCGTCGGCAAGAAATAACAGTTCACGACCATGCAGAGGCGGTTTTTCCAGCGGAGAACAGGTCGGCCGGGGCGTTCGTGCATGACTGAAAAGGCCATCCCTTTCGAGTGCCGGGGGAGACGGAGATTCTCCTCATTTCATCAATGCCGTTTGTATTTCAAGGGGTACTATTGATGCAACGCGCCATCCTGTTCGGGTTGGAGGGGAGCGTCTTGTTTCTTTTGTTGGTTATCAGGGGCACTCAGTGGGTTGTAAGGGGTTGATCGCCCCGCTTGAAGAATGAGCAGACGCTCTCCTCTCCGGCCGCGGGTCCAGGGCTGGATTTGACCGTTTGGAGTTGTCTGAATGCGCCTGTAGCTTGGGAAGGTTTACTTTTCTGGGGGGTTACGATGAGGGTGTGTCGGAAGCATAAAAATTTGTTCCAGGGGCCTTGCTGTTCTTCGCTGTCCGGGGCGCTGCTCGTGGCGTTGCTGGTCTGCGGGGGCAGCTTCGGCTATGCGCAGGAGCCGCCTGCTCGTCCGGCCGCGCCGGGCCTGCGCCGGGTTGATCCGGTTGAGTTCCAGGGCAGGCCAGAGCTCCAGGCACTGCTGGCTGGGGCGGCCGCGGCGGGTGAACGTTTCGCTCCGCGCCGGGCTCCGGCGAACCCGTTCAAGACGGCGGGAGGGAAAAGCTTGAGCTCCGCAGACCTGGCCGGTGGCAAGCTGGCCGGGGCAGCTGGCAGCCGCCGGAAGAGAGGCAAGCCGGCGACCAAGGCGAACCCTTCTATCAAGAATCCCTATTCAAAATTACGAGGAGCGGGCGCCTGGGCGCTTGGCGGAATCAAGTCCCGCCCGTCTGGACCTGGAGATGGCGGCGGAGCCGGGCAGGAAGAGGGAGCCGAGGCTGAGAAATGCGCCATTGGCGCCAGCGGCAATCTTTGCCAGGACTGGCTGGTCGGTGAAACCGGGTGTGGCAGAACGGTCGATGGCGTCCTGGAGGAAGGTGATGGCCTCCTGGGAGACGCCACCTTTGTCGATATCTGGTCCCTGGAGGTCGAATCGACACAATTAGTTGACCTTGCTCTTCTCTCAGACGAGATGGACACATTCCTCTTCCTGGTGGACGCGGACTGCTTCGTGATTGCGAACAACAACGACTGTTTCGAGGGAGACACCGGCTCCGGCTCCTGTCTCGGGGCCATGCTCGAGCCCGGCACCTATCACCTGGTGGTCAATAATTGGTCGCCGGCCGAGGCGGGTGACTACAGCCTGACCGTCACCTGCGAGCCGGTCAACTTCTGCGGTGATTGCGTTGTCGGGGAGGCGGCGTGCGGAGAGACGATTGGCGGAGAGCTTGCAGATGGCGACTGCGCCCTTCCTGACGGCTCGTTGTTTGACACCTACGCGATCGAGGTGACGGAGCCGACCAGGCTGACCATCGGCCTCAGCTCGGCCGAGGTCAATCCCTACCTCCTGGTCATGGATGAGAACTGCGTCGCGATCGGGGAGATCGATGATGCCGATGCCAAGGGCGGCGACCTAGATGCGCTCCTCAGCCTCGACCTGCGGCCGGGCAACTACTTCATCATCGCGAACTCCAGCGGCAGCGGGGAGCTTGGAGCCTACGAGCTCAGCCTGGCCTGTGAGCCCTTCGACATCTGTTCCGATTGTCAGATTGCGGAGCTCGACTGCGCCGGCGAGCTGGTCGAGGATGGCCTGTTTGAAGATGATTGCGTTCTCCAGGACGGCAGCTTCATCGACGTGTTCTCCCTGAATCTGGCGGAGGGCGGACGCCTGGCCTTGTCTCTGAACTCCATCGAGTTTGATTCCTTCCTGTGGCTTTACAACGAGAACTGTGAGGTCGTTGATACGAATGACGATTGCCAGCCCGGCAATTTTGACAGGTCCTGCCTGACGGCGGACGTCGAGGCCGGAATCTATTTTGTGGCGGTGAACAGCTACGCGGCGGCGGAGACAGGCCTCTACCAGCTTACGGCCACCTGCCAGCCCGGCTTTGAATTCTGCGTTGACTGCAATGTTGGTTCGGTCGCATGCGATGACCGGGTAACCGGAACCCTTGACCTCGATGACTGCCAGATGGCAGGAGATGGGAGCTTCATCGATCTGTATACCTTCGAGCTCGAGGAGCCCGGGCCGGTGATCATCGACCTCTCCTCGCTGGAATTCGACACCTTTCTACGGCTCTACAACCAGGATTGTGAGGAGGTCGCTGTGGATGATGATGGCGGGGAGGAACTGAACTCCAGGATGACGATCGACCTGGAGGCCTGCACCTATGTTCTCGGCATCAACAGCTATGCCAACGGGGAGAGCGGCACCTACGACATCTCTATTCGTTGCCCGGACGTGAGGCTCTGCCGGGACTGCGAGGCCGGAAGCATCTCCTGCGGCGACACCGTCAGTGGCGTACTCGGAGCGGATGACTGCGCTCTTGCCGATGGCACCCTTGTAGATTCCTACACATTCACGGTGGACCAGACCTCCCAGGTGACGATCACCCTTCGCTCGAACGAGTTCGACACCTTCGTGAATATCTCTGATAATTTCTGCGAAGCCTTCCTCAGCAACGAGGATTGCTCGCCCGGCAATTTCAGGGTCTCCTGCATCGAGGGGATCACCCTCAACGCCGGCACCTATACCATCGGCGTTAGTGCGGCTGGAGCCGGAGAGCTGGGGGCCTACGATCTCGAGGTGTCCTGCGAGCGCGCCGACAACTGCTCCGATTGCAGCGACGGGGTGACCGAATGTCCGGCGGTGCTCGATGGCTTGCTGGAGGCCAGCGACTGCTCACTGGATAACGGCCGTCTCTTTGATTCCTACGAGATCGAGGTCCAGGAGACGCAGGAATACATCATCAGCCTGACCTCCGGGAATCTTGACACCTTCCTCTACGTCTACAATGGGGAGAGCTGCGAAGAAATCGCCTTCGATGATGATGGCGGCGATGGTCTGAACTCGCAACTGGCCCTCACCCTGGTGCCCGGGACCTACTGGATCCTGCCGAGCAGCTATGATGCCGGAGCCAACGGGTCCTATACGATGGACATCAACTGCAACAAGGCCGCCCCCTGTCCTCCCTGCGAGACGGGAGAGGCGACCTGTGGCGAGCCAGTCGATTCGGCCTTTCCTCTTGATACCTGTACGCGCGTCGGAGGCCAGTCCGAGGACATCTACACGGTTGTTGTCGAGGGCGGGGTTCTCGACGTCAGCCTGGCGTCGCCCGAATTCGACACCTACCTGACAGTCTACGATTCCAATTGCCTGGCCCTCGGCGTCAATGACGATTGCGAGCCGGGAAATCTGGCGCTTTCTTGTCTCACCCTCGAGGTCGCTCCCGGCACCTACTATATCGGCGTCAGCAGCTACGCCATTGGGGGGCAGGGGAATTTCTCGCTCAATATCACCTGCGAGGGGGGAGAGATTGTCAATAATTGCGCTGACTGTGTCGCCGACGTGATCCTTCCAGGCGAGAGCCTGGCGGGAGACTTCCCGGCGACGACCTGTACGGTTCCCGGCGGAGCCGCAGCCCTGGATCTCTGGAGACTGGAGCTCAAGGAACCCTTCGTCGGCTCGATTCTTCTCGAATCGGAGGAGTTTGACACGATCCTTGGTCTTCTCGATCGGGACTGCGGTCCGCTCAGCGAGAATGATGATTGCGATCAGACGACCGTCAATTCGTGTCTCCAGGTTGACCTGGATCCAGGCGTCTATTTTCTCAGTGTCACGAGCTTCGAGCCGGGAAGCGCGGGAACCTACAATCTCGCCCTGGAGGTTTTCGAGGAGCCCGAGCGCAGCATCGGCCCTTTCCTCAGGGGAGATGTCGATCAAAGCGGCGATCTCCAGCTGACCGATGCGGTGGCGATTTTCTCCTACCTGTTCCTTGGAGACAGCGAGCCCGGCTGCCTGGCGGCCGCGGATGCAGATGGCACCGGGGAGATCAACCTGACCTCAGGCGTCTTCCTTCTGCAGTTCCTCTTTATCGGCGGGCAGCAGCCGGAGGCTCCGTTCCCGCAATGCGCGCGCTCCAGCAGGGCGGCCGATCTTGGCCTGGGCTGTCGGCGTCCGCCGAACTGCTTCTGAGAGAAGCCTCCCGGTTTTTCCATCTCGTTCGCGAGATCTTGTCTGGGGGCTCCGAGGTTCTTCATTCCGGGGGCGCTTTCGTTTACTATGCTTCTTGTACTCAACGCGTTTTCTCTACAAGGGGTTTTCAATAGTGCGTTTGTTCGTCCCCAAAATCTTCGTCTTGCTGCTGATTCTTTCGGTCCTCGGTGCTGGCGCAGGCCGCCGGCTGGCGGCGGATGAGCCCGCCTCCGGCTACACGGGTCTCTATGACCGGATTTCACGCGCGGTGGTGGGAATAACCCGCAGCGATTATCCCAGGGAGCGCTCCCGCAGCAGCATCACGCATTTCGGCACCGGAACGTTACTCGATCCGGTAGGGCTGGTGCTTACCTCGCCGACAGTCGTACCTGAGGGCTCACGCAACATCGACGTCTATCTGCATGGCGGGCGCGTCGCCCCGGCCGTGCTGATCAAGGTCTACCCGAGCAAGGAGGTCTCGCTGCTGCAGCTGAAGGATTTCCGCCGCGCGCTACCGCCGGGAAAGGAAAGGCTGGAATACTTGCGGCTCGGCTCGAGCGCCGCCCTGTCGGTCGGAGACCCGCTCTTCAGCCTGGGAAATGCCTTTGGCAGCATCCAGTCCGATGACCAGGTCGTGATGGCGGCGGGTGTGCTGAGCGGGGTTATCGAGCTGAAAGAAAAGCATCTCGAATCCATCTATACCGGGCGGGCGTTGGAATCGACTGCCGCCCTGAATAACGGGATGGATGGCGGCCCACTGGTAGATGCCAGGGGGCGGCTGGTCGGACTTCTTATACTGAATTTTTCTCAGGAGCGCTGGCTTGGGACGGCGATTCCCATCGATGAGCTCAAGCAACTTATTGAGCCGCACCGCTCCTGGTTTGACGACAGCCTTGAGCGCGTTTCGTCGCTGGCGGGTCTCGAGCTGATGAATTCTCATGAGGGCGGCAAGATAACCGTCCTCAGGGTGAGTCCGGGAGGCGCCGCGGCCTCGGCCGGCCTTCGCCGGGGCGACGTTCTGAGGAAATTTAACGGCAGGAAGATCGAGTCCGTTCCGGATTTCAGAAAAGTCTTCAATGCCGCCCGCCCGGGCGAGCAGGTTCGCCTGGAGGTCGTTCGCGATAAGGCCACCCTCTCCATCGACCTGACTTTGTGGGGGAGGTTCTGATGGCAGCATCCATGAACCCAACAGGTCAATGCCGCCGCGGCCTTTCTTTGTTGCTCGCGCTATCGTTCTCCATCACGCTTTCGCCGTCCAGCCCCGCAGCGGGCGAGCCTGGAGCTCTCTCCGCGATAGTGGACGGTCTGTCAGCCTGGGTGGTCGCCATCAAGGTCGACAGGAGCAAAGACATCGAGATCCCCAGGTCTCGACTTCCTTTTAACGGACGGGTTTCTCCCGAAGCGCAGGGCTATTTCAAGCGGCCGAAGGGCTCCGTCACGGGCCTCCTGGTTGATCGTCGCGGCTACATACTGACCAGCAACTACAACCTGCTGGGAACCATCAGGTCGATTACCGTGCGGCTGCCTTCTGGAGAGAAGCGGAAGGCCAGGGTCGTGGCAAGGGATCAGCTCGATGATCTCGCCCTGATCAAGGTGGAAGGCGCCGCGGACCTGGTCGAGAAGAAGAGCTGGCGCGATCCTCCCTGGGCGGAGACCTCGCCCTCTGCGGCGGGAAGCTTCGTCTTCGCCCTCGGCCGGGGCTCCGCGCCCGGCCGGCTGAACCTTACCGAAGGCATCATCAGCGCCGTCGGTCGCAATAGCAACCGTGCCGTGCAGACCGATGCGAAGCTCAACTACGGCAATGTGGGGGGGCCCCTGGTTGATCTGGATGGCAAGGTCGTCGGTCTCTCCGGGTTTGTCGGGCACACCTACAACCAATGGGGGCTGAATTCCGGCATCGGGTTCGCGACCACGGTTGAAACCATTCGGATGGTCCTGCCGCGGTTGCTGGAGGGCAAGGATTTCGAGCTTCCTCCACGGCCTTTTCTGGGGATCCAGTCGGAGCCGGCCAGCCCTGGCAATGACGGGGCCCCAGTGGTCGAGGTCGTACCCGAGAGCTCTGCCGCAGCCGCTGGCGTCAAGAGCAAGGACGTCATCATCAGGTTTAACGGCGAGGATGTCCCTAACTTCAACCGCCTGAAGTTCCTGATATTTTCCTGCAAGGTGGGTGACAAGGTAGAGTTTGTCGTCCGCCGCGGCGAAAAGAAGATTTCCCTGAGCGGCGTGCTGGGGAAGTTCCCGGAGCGCAGATGAGATGAAATACATGACCCGCCGCGAAGCACAAAGACATCAACGCTCAGCTGTGGTTCTCCAGGCATTCTTCGCCCTCCTGGTCTCGCTGTCATTCGCCCCGCACACCTCCGCCGAGACCTTCGAACAGGTGAGCGCGCTGCGCGCTCTCGAGAAGCGGATCAAGAGAGTGGTTGCCGACTGCAAGCCGGCCTTCGTTTTCATCAAGGGAGATCAGGGCACCGGCTATAGCAGCGGCTCCGGCTTCTGTATCAGCCCCGATGGTTATGTTCTCACGAACGATCACGTCATTGCCGGCGCGCGTTCGGTGGTGGCCTATATGACAGGCGGGAGGTATTTCAAGACCGTCGTGGTCGGCAGGGATCCGGGTGGAGATGTTGCCCTGCTGAAGCTCGAGGGCAAGGGGAAGTTTCCCTTTCTCAAGCTCGGCGACAGCCAGGCGGTCCGGCCCGGCCAGCGCGTGCTCGCCCTGGGCGACCCCTTCCTTACCGGCTCTGAGAATGTTTTCGTTCCGGGCGCCCCGGCGAATTTCGAACCGGCGGTGTCGATGGGAATTGTCAGCGCGGTTCACCGCTACAGCGAGACCTACAATGACGCGATCCAGGTTGACCTGGCCGTCAATCGCGGCAACTCGGGCGGCCCCTTGATCACTCTCGATGGCAAGGTGGTTGGGATCAATGGGAAGATCGAGACACGCTTCGCGCTCGGGATCAATACAGGCGTGGGCTACGCGGTCCCTTCGAACCAGATATCGCGCTTTATGAAGCACCTGGAGGTGGCGGAGGGGGGGGCTGTTCTGCATGGAAAAATCGAGGGTCTCGAGGTTGGCGAGCGAGCCGATGAGAAGGCCGGCCTGCCCGTGGTCCGCGTTCGCCAGGGCAGCCCTGCCGCGGCCTCCGGTTTCAAGGCGGGCGATCTGCTCGAGCGCCTTGGTGGGTTGCCGGTCAGGACCCGCTCGAGGTACATGGGTATCCTCGGAACCTATCCCGCCGGTGACACGGTCGCCGCCGAGGTTCTGCGCGAAGGAGAGAAGCTCACCTTGAAGGCTGTGCTGGTGGCCGGAGGAAAGGCTCATCTGGGCCTCATCCCGCGCGCCATCGAAAGCGATGTCGCGGGTGTGGGGGTTGGCTCTGTGGTTCGTTCGTCGCCAGCTCAGCGAGCCGGCATCAAGGAGGGCGATATCGTCACCATGTTCGATGGTCAGCCCATCGCCTCAACCACCGAGCTGAAGAGAGTCATGAACCAGCGGCGGCCGGGGGATACGGTAGTACTCAAGCTCTCGCGGGCCGGCGAGGCCCTCGAGCTGAAGGTTACGCTCGGGGGCAAATAGCGGAGGCCCGGCGGGCTTTCATAAGAAGCCGGATTTGGAGATATGATGATAATAAGAGCTCTTCTCGTCATCCTGCCCGCCCTCTCGATGCCGGCCCTCAGCGCCGCGGGAAAGGATTATTCGGCCCCCGGGAGCTATCCGGTCGGTGTTCGTACGATGGTCCTGGTCGACCAGGGCCGCGAGGACAGCTATTCTGGCGGGCCGCGGACCCTGGTTACCGAGGTGTGGTATCCCGCGGTTGAATCCGCGCGATCGGGGAAGAAGACGACCTTCAGCGAGTTTTTCGGTAAGTACCAGGCCGAGGCCGGTCAATTCGTTGACCACTTCGGCGGAAAGCTGTCGGAGGTCGAGGGCCGCTTCCGCTGCGTTGGCGTCCGGGGGGCGGCTTTGCGCCCAGGCGCCTTTCCGTTGCTTGTCTTCTCCCATGGCAATGGGGGAATCCGTCACCAGAACATCTTCCAGGTCGAGCATCTCGCGAGTCATGGCTACATCGTTGTTTCGGCCGATCATACAGGTAATGCCGGGCTCGCCCCGCTACCGTCCAGGGCGCTTCCGTATGACAGGTCCGGGCGAGGCCGCTCGGCGCGTAACAGGCCCCTCGATGTTTCTTTCCTGATAACGGAGCTGCTTCGCCGAAACGCCCTGGCCGGCAGCTGGCTGCAAAAGAGTATTGATAGCGAGCGAATCGGGATCCTGGGCCACTCTTTTGGCGGCTTTACGGTCTGCAAGGTTGCCGAGACCGACCGTCGCGTGAAGGCCATCCTTCCTATGACCGTGGGCTACGGCAGAAAGACCTCCGTGCCGCTGCTGCTCATGCTTGGTGAGAAGGACCGGACCATGGGCGCGGCCGGCAATGCGGTTGCCAGGCTGTACTACCAGGGGTGTGAGGGTCCCAAACACCTGGTGTCGCTGAAGCGGGGCGGGCACTTCAGCTTCACCGACATGGATGCCATCGCTCCGAGCTTTGGCGATGGTATCGGAGGCGGAGAGTTTCTGCCCAGCGCCCGGGCAAAGAGTGTCGTGAACGCCTACTCGCTCGCGTTCTTTGATCACTACCTTCGCGCGGATGTACAGTCCGGCCGCTACCTCCGCACTAATCCGGACGAAAAAGAGATCCTGCTGAAGAGCGGAAACCTGCCGAAGCTCGGGAGGTCACCTCCCGCGGCCGCTAGCGCGCCCACGCAGGCCGCCACGGTG
>DODI01000108.1:0-6152 GCA_003509045.1 Planctomycetota bacterium
TCAATTCCGTAATTACCCTCCCCCTTGGGGATAACCACCATCCAGGAGCCGACGATGACCAGGCAGGAGATCAGCAGGAAGGGCTTCTGGATATTGCTGAATTTGATCGTAGGCGTTGCAAAGACACGGTTCATCCGAAGCTTCATGCCCGAGCGGACATTGAGGAACCAGCTGAGGATCAGTCTCGTGACGAAGAGCGACGATACAAAGCTGATGATGATTCCGGCGATCAGAGTTATCGCGAAGCCCTTCACAGGACCTGTTCCGAAATTAAAGAGAACGACTCCCGTGATAACGGTCGTAAGGTTCGAGTCAAAGATAACCGAGAAGGCTCGCTGGTAGCCCGTGGTCAGTGACTGCAGCAATGTCTTCCCCCGCTCCCTTTCCTCTCGAACCCTCTCGAAGATCAGGATGTTGGCATCGATCGCCATACCGATGGTCAAAAGGATTCCGGCTACGCCCGGCAGGGTCAGAGTCTGGCGAAAACAGGCCACATAGGCGAGAACGGCGAGGATATTGAAGGCCAGCGCGAAATTAGCCACCAGGCCGGCAAGCAGGTAGAAAATAGCGATCGAGAGGAAGACCAGGGTGAGTCCAATAAGGATGGCCTTGACGCTGGATGTAACAGCTTCCTGTCCAAGCAGAGAGCTGACCTTATTTCTCGAGATCAGCGTGAGCGGGGCCTTCAGGCTTCCCCCCTTCAGGATGGTGACGATACTGGTCACCTCCTGGTCCGTGAAATCACCCGTGATCTGTCCATTTGAAGAGATCCTGCTCTTGATGTCCGGAGACGAGCGAATCTGGTCGTCGAGTACGATAGCGAGCGGGCTGTTGATATTGGAGCCTGTGAGCTCGCCGAGCTGGATCGAGCCCTGCGCATTCATGCCAAATGTCACCATGGGCCTCATGGTGTCCGGATCACGAGAATATGAAGCGGAATCAATAAGCTCTCCCTCAACCTTGTCTCCGGCCTTATTCGAGAGGACCATTATCCTGTCGTCGACCAACTTCGATTCTCCGTTGACGACCTCTCTCCTCACGCTTGGCCGCACCAGGTACGAAGGCTCCGAGGGTGGCGTCGGCTTGAGTTCGGTGAAAGCGCCTCCGGTCTTTTTAGCAGCAGCCTGGCGCGCCAGCCACGCGCGCAAGACCGTCACGTAGTTCGCATCCGCGACCTTGTACTCGCGTTCTACCTTGTTGTACTCGGCTTTCTTCGCCTCGGTATTGTTTTCCGGCGCGGTCACAACCAGCTGCAGTTGCAGCCTTCCAGCCGTCTTGATCTGATCCTCGATGAACTTGGTATCGGCGCCGGCACCTCCGGGAATTGTAACTACGAGCCGATCCTCTCCCTCGATAGCTATACGGATCTCCTTGAGACCGTAGATATCAAGCCGCCGGGAGATGATGTCCTTGACCTCCTCCGCCACATCGGCCGAGGCCTCCCTGACACTGCTCAGGTCCAGCTCGTACTGAAGCTCAGTTCCGCCCTGGAGATCGATTCCGAGGTTGATGCTCTTGAAGCCTCCCGCCGGATTGACGATCCAGAGGCACAGAGCGATAAAAACGGCCACCATGACCCAGCCTGTAAGCGTTCGCTTAATCATTGTCTTTCCTCAGCAAGGGATAAATCTATTTTCTATTGTCGACGGAATTTTCGGATCGCTTGAAGAGCCCCCAGGCCGGGTCCGTCGACCGGCTGGCGCGAGCAGTCTCAGGCCGCGGGAGGACCGCGAACCGGCTGATGCTTCCAGCTTTGCGAGGCGGGCGGTGCCAGCCTCACATCTGCGGGCCTGTGCAGAGCCAGCTCGCCGGCTGGCGTCGAGGATCCGGGGATTTCAGCGACGCGGGAGAATTCGGTTTCAATTCGCTCGCTGCACTGCGGAGAGAAAGCGCGGCCGGTGTCGTGGCCGGACAATTGAGTCGGAACCGAATCCTCGTCCCTGTCTTCCTGCCGCCCTGGAATGCCAGTCTCGACCGGCCCCTGGCCACCAGGATGGGACTCTGAGACAGCCCGGGAACGATCCAGTCCCGCCTCGCCCCGGTCATCCAGGAGCAGGGGAAGGGTCAGCGCCCCCAACAGCAGAAGGGGAAAGCTCAGAGACAGCCTGGGAAAACAGATTCGTTCCATTTCTCTACTCTATTCAGGCTCTATCATCGGTGGAGCGTCGGCTTCGGACCCAGATTCAACCTTGCCGGTGGATTCCTCCCGCGACTCGGAGTCCTCCTGGACTGCGGCGCTGTTGATGACATCCTGGATCGCTGTCCTTTGGAACTGGATACGCGTCTTGCTGTGTTTATCGACTTCAAGAACGACATCCAGCTCGGTTTCCTTGACGATCTTGCCGTAGACGCCGCCGATGGTCACTACGTTGTCACCTTTCCTGGCGGTCTTGATCTTGAGGTTCCGTTCCTTCTGCTTCTTGCTCTGCGGACGGATAATCAGGAACCAGAAGATCAGGAAAATTCCGATCAGGGGAACGAACATGCCGAAACCGCCCGAGCCTTGGGGAGCCTCCTCGGCAGCTTGGCCGGCGGCAGGCGCTCCGTCTTGCTGGGCGAATATCACGAAGTCCGTAAGCCAGGGGATATGCATAAGATCAGGTCCTCACAGGGAATTCCGAAAAGACCGAGCATAACCATAGCTGCGACGCATGCAAACGTTTTCCCTCTCTTA
Source organism: Planctomycetota bacterium (assembly GCA_003509045.1). Taxonomy (GTDB): domain Bacteria; phylum Planctomycetota; class UBA8108; order UBA8108; family UBA8108; genus UBA8108. The sequence goes on from DODI01000108.1 coordinate 2,675, forward strand.
GCCGGCTGGAGCCAGCCGATCGGAGAAAACACCCCGTTCACGGCAACTTTTCCGGAACTCCAGCCCCCTGCCGGCGCTGATAGCCTCCCGCAAATCGAACATCAGGCGCTGGAACCAGGTAAGGTTGTGAATCGTCCCGAGAACCGGGCCAAGGATCTCAGCCCGGTGATAGAGATGGCGTAGATACGATCGTGAGAACTCGCGGCAGGTATAGCAGGCGCAGTCCGGGTCGAGCGGGCTGAAGTCGCGGCTCCAGGTGCTGTTTCGTATCTTCACCACCCCCTTCGACGTAAAAAGACTGGCGTTTCGAGCGTGCCGGGTAGCGACGACGCAATCGAACAGGTCGATTCCCTGCAGCGACAGGTCAACGAGGTCCTCCGGCATACCGACTCCCATCAGGTACCTGGGCCGCCCGGACGGCAGCAGCGGAGCGGTCACCTCGACAACCCGCCTCATGTCCTCCGGCGGCTCACCGACACTCACGCCCCCGATGGCGTAGCCGGGAAAATCGAGGTCGAGCAACTGGCGAGCGGACTCCCGCCTGAGATCATCGAAGCAGCCGCCCTGGACGATACCAAAGAGCGCCTGCTCCGCATCGCGCTGATGGGCCGCCCGGCAGAGCCCGGCCCAACGGGTCGTCCTCTCCACTGCCTTCTCCACCTGTTCACGGGAGGCTGGATAGGGAGGACATTCGTCGAAGGCCATGATGATATCGGCGCCGAGATCGTTCTGGATTTCCATGCAGCGCGACGGTGTCAGCCGAACCTCATCTCCATCGATATGAGAGCGAAAGGTCACGCCATCATCATCTACCTTGTTCAACTCGCCGAGACTGAAAACCTGGTAGCCGCCGCTGTCGGTCAGGATCGGCCCCTTCCAGCCTGTGAACGCGTGCAGCCCTCCGGCCTCTCGCACGACGTCGGAACCCGGCCGCAGGGCCAGGTGATAGGTATTGGCGAGGATCATCTGGGCGCCGGTCTCCGCGACCTGCTCCGGTGTGACAGCCTTGACGGAACCCTGGGTACCCACCGGAAGAAACGCCGGAGTCTCCACCTCTCCATGGGGGAGCTTCAGCAGGCCCCGCCTCGCGGCGCAGGACTCATCGAGGGCGATGACGGAAAATTCAAGAGGAGAGTTACTCATGGGATACCCGTATAAAAAAGGGAAGGCGAGTTTGCTCTAAACGGGCCCCGGGAGCAAGCGGCGAACCATCAGTAGACCTTCATCAATTCGCTGCCCGGGTAGTAGTGCTGAAGGATCTCCCGGCAGCCGGTTCCCTCCTTAGCCATTCCCCGGGCTCCCACCTGGCAGAGCCCGACTCCATGGCCAAACCCTGAGCCGCTGAGCACCCACTCCCCTGATTCAGCCTTACGGGGAGTGAAGGCCGTGCTCCGAACCGTGCCGGGAAATCGAGCCTCAACAGCCAGGCGAAAGCTGTCAGCCCTCCACTCAAAAGAACCGAGAGAATGCCGCAGGCGGAGATAGAGAGCGCGGCCGTCAGCTGCCCGCTCAATCACCTCGAGCTCCTCGATAGCCCCCAGCTCTACCTCCGGGCTGTTCTTCCGCAGGTATCGCCGCGCCACGTCCTCCAGCTCGCCCGAGGCCATCCTGGAGCTCCAGCGGTAGAAGCTGCTGCCGGCGCACCCGCCGCAGGCAACCCCGGCCAACGGCGCGATCGCGGTCACTCCCAGCGCCTCGTTCGCATTGGCTGTACGCCCGCCGCAGGTTGAATGAAAATAGCTGGAGAAAAGAGCGCCCCTCCAGGAGAGAGCCTGCCCCCGAGTCTCCACCACCGCCGTGCGGGTACTCCTGGTCTCCGCCGAAAAGCCCTTGTAGACCTGGAACCCCGTGGTCGCCCTGAAAACCACCGACTGGGCATTCGAGCGCGCGCGCTCGATATTGTAGAGAGCGAAGGTTCTGCTGACGATCGCCTGCGCGGCGAGGGCCTCCGCCTCGAAATAGGCGGGCATCTCAGCTCCGACCACCCCCAGCAGGTAAGACTGCAGGTCGAGAGCGTTCACGGCCTGGACCAGGCCATCATCCGCGCGCAGCTCGAGTGCCCCCCGATAGGAGCTCGCCTCGGCCCCATCGAGGATGGCCGTCACGGTAAAATCGGACCCGACTCGATGGTAGAGAGCCGGAAGCCTCTCCGGTCTCGGCCCCGCCCCCGGCGCGAAGTCGACCCCCGCCTCCCCGGCTCGGTCACCGAGAGGAGCAACCCTCACGGCGCCGGCGAAAGCCATCCCCGCAAGCTCAATCCCGGCCCCGGAACTGATCGCGGCGACAGCACCCGGCAGCTCGCCGCGATAGAGAGGCTCACCGCCGGCGAGCGGCCGGATTTCCACCCGGCCTGGCATCCTCAACAGGATGCGCTCGGCGGAGAGAATGCCGACACGGATCTCGACGCCAGCCGGATCAAGCGGGGCTGGAGGCACCGGCGACTCCCGGCAACCGTATGCGAGGAGCAGGCAGCAGAGGAGAATGGTTTCACCGAGTCGACGCGGGGAGGGCATGGGTCGCGTAGAAAGCCTGGTAAGAAAATTAAAGAAAGAAATCAGACGAAGCTCGGCTGGCCCGAGGGGTCTCCATAAAGCTCAGCCGCCTTCCTGGTGGCGCAGCGGCCGCGCGCCGTGCGATGGATCAGACCCTCCCGGATCAGGTGGGGCTCGTAGACCTCCTCAATGGTGCGTTGCTCTTCTCCCACCGAGGCCGCGAGGGTTTTCAGTCCCACGGCTTCGCCGCCGTTGCTGAACAATACGTTGAGAATCTTACGGTCCACGCGATCGAGGCCGTTCTCGTCAACACCTAAGCGTTCGAGGCCTTCGGCTACCGCCGCGGCATCGACCTTCACGGGGTCGCCGCTCTTCCAGTCTCCCCGGCTCTGCGCCACATCGCGAATCCTTCGCAGAAAGCGATTGGCGAAGCGCGGCGTGCCCCGGCTTCTCGATGCAAGCTGGCCACAGGCATCCTGCTCGATATCGCAGCCCAGCAGCCCTCCGGAGCGTTCGAGGATCCGGGCAAGGTCTGAGGATGGATAGGGCTCGAGCTTCTCAACAATCTGAAAACGACTGCGCAGAGGCGCCGTAAGAAGCCCCTCCCGCGTCGTCGCCGCCACGAGCGTGAACGGCTTCAGGTCAACCTGGATGCTCCTCGAGTCCGCCCCGCTTTCGATGATCAGGTCGACTCGGAAGTCCTCCATGGCGGAGTAAAGGAACTCCTCGGCATGAGCGGACATGCGATGGATTTCATCGATAAACAGGAAGTCGCCTCTGGCGAGCTGGGTCAGGGTGCCGACAACATCCTTGCCTCGCTCGAGAGTGGGCCCTGACAGTACGTGGGTATTCCCGGCTCCCATCTCTCCTCCAAGGATCATCGCGATCGATGTCTTGCCAAGCCCGGGCATGCCGGAGAGAAGAATGTGATCGAGGACCTCCCCCCTGTCGCGTGCGGCCTGGACAGCTATGCGAAGATTGTCGAT
>DODI01000538.1:0-4850 GCA_003509045.1 Planctomycetota bacterium
CGGTGACGGGACTGCCCTGCCCGCGCTCGATGTGCAGATGGTTGCGTGAGGCCACATCGGCCGCCGCCTCGATGACGATGATGCTCGAGCGTGAAGAGCTCGCGGTCGGGTAGTCGTCCTCGAGCTCCGCGGCGGTTGAGAGCCCAAGCTCTACCTCGATGGCTGCCCGGGTAATCGCCGCGATGGAGTCCTTTCCGTAGCCATCATAGGCCGGGTAGGCTGATCCCGGCCGTTTGATGTTTGCGGTGAAGTGCGGGTTGTAGGTTCGGCTGCCGATTCCGGCGAGGGTGGCACGGAGCCCCCTGTCCTGTTGGTCGAATTCGATCTTGCCGAGTGTTCCTGTAAGCTCCAGCTCCTGGTTCACCGCACCTTCGAATTCCTTCGGGTTGATCCAGCTGTTGACGTAATAGACCCGCAGGCCGTCGCGGTAATCGACCGAGACCTGCATCGCGTCGAAGGTGTCTATCTTGCGGTCTCCGCCTTCGGAGTCCCAATTGGCCAGCAAGGCCTTCTGCCCAACGGCATGCACCGAAAGCGGCTCTGAGCCGAGGTAGTGGGTGAAGAGGTCAAGCCAGTGAATTCCCACGTAGCTGAACGGGTTGGAGTCCGCCGCCCATTTGAAGATCTCGGTGGCTACCTCGAGCGGCTCCTCCAGGACAGCCCTCGCGTAGAGAGGCCGGCCGATTTTCCCCACGAGCTCTTCAAAGATGAAACGATGGCACGGGTCGTAGCGTTTGTGCATGTCGACTCCCACCACCAGGTTCTTTTTTCTCGCCATCTCGATGAGCTCATCCGCCTGGTCCAGCCGCAGGGTGAGAGGCTTTTCGACCATCACGTGGGCTTCTCGTTCGAGAGCGTGAAGAGTCGGGGCGTAGTGGAGGTGGTCGGGGGTGGCAACGTAGAGGATGTCGACCTCGTGTTTTTCGAAGATGTCCACCCAGGGGGTCTCTCCGTGGAAGGGGGCCGGGGCGGCTTCCGGGACTCTTTCAGAGTAGGCGGCGCAGAGCGCCTCGGCGGTTTGCGCTGTCCGGGTGCCGATGGCGACAAGCCTCAGGGAGACCTCCGCGAGCTCCCTGGCTCGTTCATCCAGTCCAATCCTGCCGAGGTAGGGCGCAATCCCGCAGCGCTCGAAATCTTCGATGGATCGAAGAACCACGTCTCCGCCAAACATGCCGCCGCCGATCAGGGCGACCTTGAGATCTTTTTTGTCATTCAGCATAGGCTCAAAGTATCTATTCGAGTGAATATCCGCAGTACGATCTTGACCAAATCACCTGTGGAGAGAAAATAGACTCCCTAACAGTTCCAGTCAATCAGTACGCAGAATGCAAGGCAACTCGGAATTCAGGTACCAGGAACACAAATGCGTACAGTCCTAACCAAGATAGCAGCTTAAGGAGTTCTATATGATGTTGATGAACCGAAACCGTTTTATTGTTTGCAGCCTGGCTGTCCTGGGCGCGCTTGCGATGGCCCTGATCGGCTTGCCCGGGGGGAATCACAGCAACCTCGATTTTCCGGCAGTCTATGGAGAGACGCCCTGCTACAAGCCCGTTGTACCCATGGATGACCTGATGGATGCGGTTGATGAGAATTTTGAAGCGATCTCCGACCAGCTCAAGATCAAGAAGTACTCCAAGGCCATGAAGGCGGCCCACTATGTAGCCGAGTTCTGTAATGTATTGCAGTTTCACACCAGCGACGAGGTCAAGGGCGCGGCGAATATGAAGAAGTGGAAGACGGTCGCCATCTCGATCCGTGATGACATGATGAAGGTCGCCATGGCGATCAAGAAAAAGGACGCCACCGGAGCCAAGAAGATGCTTAAGGCCGTCGAGGACTCCTGCGAGAGCTGTCACGACATGCGCGACTGAAGGTCGCCTGGAAGGTAATACCATGGCACAGCCCTCCCTGGGCGTCTGCAGCTGGTCGCTGCAGGTAAGCAACATTCCCGATCTGGTTCGTTTGAGTTCCGAGGTGGGCGCCGAGGTGGTGCAGATCGGTCTCGGAGATCCGACCCATGGATCCTGGGACGAGGGCGACGGCTTCCTGGCCGCTCTCAAGGACTCAGGCCTCGAGCTCAGCGGGACGATGATCGGGTTTCCGGGTGAGGACTATACCTCGCCGGCGACGATCAGGCAGACCGGGGGCTTCGGCGATCCGGCGACTCGCTCCGAGCGGCTGGATATCTTTCGCCTGGCCGTCGACCAGACCGCGGCGCTCGGGCTCAGGTGCCTCTGCAGCCACGCCGGCTTTATCCCGGAAGATGATGGGGCTGAACGGTCGAGCTTTCTCGACTGCATCTCCGAGGCTGCCCAATACGCGGCGGAGAAGGACGTGCTCTTTACCATGGAGACGGGACAGGAGACGGCCTCCCTGCTCCGGCGAACTCTCGACGAGCTGAAGATGTCCTCGCTGCGGGTCAACTTCGACCCGGCCAATATGATTCTCTACGATATGGGGAACCCGATTGAGGCGATCGAGATTCTCGGTCCCGATATCGCCCACGTCCACGCCAAGGACGCGAATCCTCCCCAGGCCAGCGGAGAGTGGGGGGCCGAGGTTCCTCTGGGTGAGGGCTCTGTCGGGATGGCCGATTTCGTAGCGGCGCTCGAGAGGGCCGGCTATTGCGGGCCGCTGGTTGTCGAACGTGAGGTCGGCGACCAGGATGAGCGTGTAGAGGCCATCAAGCACGGCCTCTCGGTGCTCCGGGGCCTCTCCTGAGAAGCTTCCCGACATCCTTCCGGTTCAATTCCCTGACCTTTTTGAGGGGCTGACATTGTTCGAATAGGGGGTTTTCTATAGAATGCTTCGCCGAGTCCGGGTCATCCGGATCATTCATAGAATAGCTTCGATAAAAAACAGGTGAATGCACAGATGAGTATCCTTCCGCTTGCTGTTGAATTGAACACGGTGCTTGAGTCAGAGGCTCCCGCGGTTCTCGATATGTTGTCAGACTTTGGGAAGAGGCTGTATTTCCCCAAGGGGATTATCAGCCAGGGAGCGGAGGCCAAGGCGAAGGCCGACCGGTTCAACGCCACCATCGGGATTGCCACCGAGGGTGGCGTTCCGATGCATCTTGCGAGTCTCAACGAGCTCTTTGCGATGGAGCCGGGCGAGGTCTACCCCTACGCGCCTACCGCGGGCCGGCCTGAGCTTCGTGAGCTTTGGCGTGCCAAGCAGCTCGAGGAGAATCCATCGATGCGGGACAAGACCCTCGGGATGCCGATCGTCACCAGTGCCCTGACGCATGGGCTGGGTCTCGTGGGTGATCTCTTTATCAATCCGGGCGATCCGGTTGTCCTGCCGGAGCATTTCTGGGGCAACTACAACCTGACCTTCGGAGTGCGCAACCAATGCGAGATCGAGGCCTATCCGCTCTACTGTGAGGGAGGATTCAATTCCAGCGGCCTCGGGCAGAAGCTCCTGGAGGTCGGAGAGAAATCCTCCAAGGCTGTCGTGGTGCTGAATTTTCCGAACAACCCCACCGGTTATACCCCGACAGCGGAGGCAGCTGTCGAGATTCGCGAGGCAATTGTCGCGGCGGCCGAGGCCGGCCTGCGCCAGGTGGTGGTCTGCGATGACGCCTATTTCGGGCTCTTTTTCGAGGACAGCTGCCTCCAGGAGTCGATCTTCGGCTACCTGGCGAATTGCCATCCCAATGTCCTGGCCGTCAAGCTCGATGGGGCCACCAAGGAGCTCTTCGCCTGGGGCTTCAGGGTGGGCTGCCTGAGCTATGCGGCGGGAGGCTCCGGAGATCTCGATGCTGTCCATACGGCTCTCGAGAAGAAAACGATGGGCTCCATTCGTGGCGGGATCAGCAACTCTCCCAATACCACGCAGTCGGCGGTGGCCCGCCTGCTGAAGAATCCCGCGGCGGCGGCCCAGAGGAAGGAAAAGCGCGATATTCTCTGCGCCCGGGCGAATCGTACACGGGAGGTCCTCGATAACGGGAAATTCTCCGATGCATGGGATGTCTATCCTTTCAACTCAGGCTATTTCATGTGCGTCAAGCTCAAGGGTGGAGTCGATGCGGAGGAGCTTCGCGTTCACCTGCTCGACAAGTACGGAGTCGGGGTGATCTCCAGCGGCTCTACCGATATCCGGGTAGCCTTCTCCTGCCTCGAGGTAGACCAGGTGGAGGAGGTCTTCGATACCCTCCTCGAGGCCTGGACGGACCTGGCAGGCTGATCCGCTGTTGCCCCGGAGGGCTTCAGGGAGCGACTGGAAGCCTGGTAATCGAGATCTTTCCGCTCATACAGACGTCGATGTCTTTGCCGGAGACTCGCGCCCTGTCGTGGTAGCTGTCCTGGTAGAGGAAGCGGTCGCCAGCGAGCTCGTATTCGTTTCCATGCGGAGAGGGGTCGAGCTCGCAATAGACCAGCTCGAGGTCGGCCTCCTGGCTGTCGGGATTCGGGATGTTGATGTTCCAGAAAGCCTCATCAGGCGGCGGCTCTGAAAGAAGCGTTTCAATTACCATCCCGGCTCGCCTGGCGGTGAGCTCCCAGTCGAGCTCCTTGCCCCTTCCGATGTACTGGGAGATGGCCATGGCGGGCCGCCCGTGTATGACGGCCTCACGCGCAGCGGCCGCGGTTCCCGACATATAGGTGTCGACACCGAGGTTGGCCCCCTGGTTGATTCCCGAGATCAGCCAGTCGGCATCGTTGGCGAAGTGGGCCAGGGCAAGGCGTGCGCAATCGGGAGGAAATCCATCTACGCTGTAGCGGCCGCCGCCTCTTTCGTGAAAACGAAGGGGCTTGTCGATCGTCACTCGATGGCCGCTGCCGGACTGTACCTCGCTTGGGGCCACTGTTACGACGCTGCCGAGGCGGCGACAGACAGATTCCAGC
>DODI01000579.1:0-2648 GCA_003509045.1 Planctomycetota bacterium
GTGTGCTGAGCGTTCTCGTACAATTGCAGTACCGTACCGCCGTCATGGCGATTATCGCCTATACGGCCTACCTGACCCTCGATATTGTCTGTGGCCTGGGATCCTACGCCTGGTGGGGTGTTATCGGGATCGCCATCCTGGCGAGTATCTACACGGCGCTGGGCGGCCTGCGCTCGGTGGCGATTACAGATTCCCTGCAGTTTGTGGTGATGCTTGCGGCTGCCCTTCTTTTCTGGGGGCTTGTCTGGGGCGAGGTAGGTGGCTGGGAGGGGACTCGCGAAAAGCTCGAGGCGCACGATCCCGAGGTGGCCGCGGAAATGCTGCATGTTGGCCATGACACGGTTGAGCGTAAAGCGGTGGTTAAATTCTCGGAGGGGACCGGTGCAGACGCCCAGCCCGATCCCCATGAGGCGAAGCGGATGTATATCGAGGGCTTCAAATACAACAAGGAGAAAAAGAGATACGAGCGCCGTTCCCCGGTCTGGCTCGTCGTCCTGGCCTTCATCATCCTCGGCATCGGCTACTCGGTGGTGAACCACACCCAGTGCATGCGCCTGCTCGGCTCGCGCAGCGAGTGGCATCTGAAAATGTCGGTCTTCGCGGCGGGCCTCATCCTGGTGGTGATGTCTTTCTTCAATCTCTCGATGGGGGTCATGGGCCGTGCTCTCCATCCCGTCGTTGACCTGCTGCCGGGCGGTAAAAACGACGCCATCTATCCATTCATGGTCAGCGAGCTGGCGCCGGAGTTCCTCAAAGGAATCGTGGTAGCCGGGATTCTCGCGGCCGCGTTGTCGACCTTCGATTCCATCGGCTCAACGCTCTCGGCGCTCTTCACCCGTGATATCTACGCCCGCTTTATTGTCCGGGATGGGGATGACAATCACTACCTGAAGGTAGGCCGCTGGGTTACACCGCTGGTCATCGGCGGCTCGTTCCTCTATATCTTTCCGCGTGATTTTCTCGCTGAGGGAATGGTCAGCTACTTTCTCAGCATCAGCAGCGTCTTCGTGGTGCCCCTGTTGACGCTCTATCTCATGGGCCGGTTCACGTCGGTTCATCGGCGAAGCGGAGTGATCGGGCTTTGTGTAGGTGGAGCCTATGGTCTGGCGCGGCTGTGGATCGACAGCGAGGGTGTCTATCTTCCATATTTCCTGACAAACACTTACGCCGCCTATTCCTACAGCATGCTCATCACCGCGGCCTCGATGGTGGCGGTGTCGCTGGTGCTCGGCTGGGAAAAGAAGGGCGAGCTGCGTACTGTCGAGGTGGACGGCTGGCTTGGCAGGAGCCAGGAGCAGGCAAGGCAGCTGCTGGTTTCTCAGCCTGGGGAAGCCTCCAGCTCCCGGCTGCCGGTGGTTCTCGCGCTGCTGGTTCTCGCGCTCGGCTGCATCCTGAGCTTCGTGATCTTCTGGTAGACATCCCTGCTGCCCGCAATGCCGGGCCGGGGTATACTGTCGGCTTGGTTTATTCCCTCCGCAAACCCATCGAGCGAGAATATGAAATTTACGATCCTTGCCCTTGTCCTGACGGTCTTCACCTCGCTGGCGGCGGCCGCCGACCGGCCGAACATCCTCATCATCCTGACCGATGACATGGGCTTCTCCGATCTCGGCTCTTTCGGCGGTGAGATCGATACACCGAACCTCGACTCCCTGGCGATGGGCGGATTGCGCTTTACCGAGTTTTACAATACGGCGAGGTGCTGGCCGACCCGGGCGACGCTCCTGGGCGGGCGCTACAGTGATCGCCTCGGCCCCTCGCAGGTCACGATCGCCGAGGTTCTGAAGCCGGCCGGCTACCAGACCGCCATGGTCGGCAAGTGGCACCTGGGTATGAATCCCCGCAAAGATGGCCCGATCCAGCGCGGCTTCGATGATTTCTACGGCACGATGACCGGCGCCGGCTCCTTCTGGGATCCGTATACCCTGACCCGCAACACCGATCCGATCGATGCCGAGGAGGAGGAGGGCGAGGGTTATTATTACACCGACGTCATCGGCAGGGAGGCCGTCCGCCAGATTGATGCCTTCGCGAAGAACAAGGATAAGCCATTCTTTCAATACGTTGCCTTTACCGCGGCGCACTGGCCGCTTCACGCCCCGGAAAAGACCATCCAGAAATACATCCCGCGCTACCAGGGTGGCTGGGAAGAGCTCCGCGCGGCGCGCTACAAGCGCATGCTCGAGATGGGGATCATCGACAAGGAGCGCTGGCCGCTTCCGGCCACCGAGTGGAACGTCAAGAAGTGGAAGGATATCGATCACAAGGAGTGGCGTATCCGCAACATGGCGATCTACGCCGCCATGGTCGATCACATGGACCAGGCGGTCGGTAAGATCGTCGATGCGCTGAAGCGCACCGGCGCTCTCGACAACACCCTGGTGATCTACTTTCACGATAACGGAGCCTGCCCGGAGCATCTCGGCGGCAATGGCTACAATACGGCCAACAACGTTCTCGCCAAGGCGAAGAAGGCCGGCAAGAAGGTCTACGTCGGCGACCATTTCAACGTCATGATGGGTGGGCCGTTGACCTACGGCAGCGTCGGCCAGAACTGGGCCCATTCGCAGAACACGCCTCTTCGCCGCTACAAGATGAATGTCCACGAGGGCGGCGCCTGTACCCCGGCGATCGTTCACTGGCCGAAG